>JAFQRU010000094.1 GCA_017409915.1 Clostridia bacterium | reverse complement strand
TAAGAGGTTTTGCAAGCATACGGCAATACTCTGTATGAACAGCAAGGTATTCCCAGGAAGCTCTGACAGAGTCGCAATGCCCTGCTTCAAGATTTTTCTTAATGGTGTCTTCAAAACCTGTAAGAGCTGCAAGAGCGCCTTTGAGTCTTGCAATTCTCTCTTCGTTTCCGTAAGGTGCAACCTTTGTCTTAAAACACTGCCTGTTATAATATGGGTCAAAACCTTCGGAGAGAGCTTTCATATATTCCATAACGGCTTCGCCGTCAGGGCCGAAGGCATTAAGATAATATTCAAGAGCCTTTTCTTCAAAGTCGCAATCCTTATCCCAAAGGGTTTCTGCCATTATATGCAGCGGAAGGTTTGTCGGGAAGCAGGAACGGGTGAGCTGACAACTTATATAGCCGTCAAGACCAAGCTTTTCCAAATAATGCATATCGGTATGAATTGTTTTGGCTATGCCGTGATAACCCGGGTCATAGAAATGGTCCCACATAAGATGATAGTCGCAAAGAATGGTATCGCCGTCATAGACTTTTTGCCAATTCTGCAAATGAGCATAAAATCCTTCGGTAGTCAGTGGCTGAACCTGTTCGGTTTTGTTTCCGTTATATTCAGGGTGAGTATATGTTTTATTTGGGTCAAGAGCTTCAAAAGTGGTTGACATATTTCTCGCAATTGGAGCAATTTCCAGGATAAATCTGTCGGTCTTCTTGAACTTTTCTTTAAGAGGCGCCCAGTTAGTGTTGCCGTATGAGTTGAATGCGATTTTTGTTGGGATATTTTCACGAGTTAAAATCTCGTCAAGGTCATTAAGCATCATAACGAAATAATCAGATGGTCGCTCTGTGCAGTCCTTACATTCGCAGTAGTTGTTAGAACCGTCGCCAAGCCAGAACTGAATAACATCAACATAGCGGTTATTTCTGATATATTCTGCGATATAATCTACAATGAGCTTACGAACCTCGGGTTTTGAATAGCAAAGGTTTGTGTTAAGGGGAATATCACGGAAGAACTTGCGCTCTCCGTTCATCTCTGCAAGTAATGGTTTGATGTTTTCAGGGATTTCCTGTGACTGAATCTTATACCAGCCATCGCTTGTATAACCAAGTGGCTCGCCTGTCCAGCCGTGCCCCACCTTACGGTAGTAAAGACCGCGTTTTGCAATTTCTCTTTCAAGCTCTAAAACGATTGCGTCAACATCTTCGCGGGACACATTCTCGTTTTCAAAATATCCCTCGCAACATTCGTGGTTATACCATCTGTCAAAGAAAATGAAAGGTCTTAAGAACTGCATAAGATAGCTGTTCATACCCATTTTTGGCATCCACTTTATAAGTTCAAGAACATGCTCATAAGAAATGGCACCTTCAATCATCTGAACTCTGTGTCTGTATGATGGCTTTTCTTTTACGAAAACATCAATCTTTGTAATTTTATATTGGGGAATAACTTCTCCGTCATCGGTAGGGCGAATCCAGGCAATTCCAAGCTCTCTTAAAAAGCGGTATGCCGCAATTAAAACGGCACGAGGATTACAGCCTGTAATTACGCCCTCATTGTTTTCAACATTAATATAAATAGAATCGTCAAGATTTTTATCTTCAACATCTAAAAGTTTATCGGCAAAAGCTTCGCTTTCTCCGACCCAGATGACATTTTTAACGCTTTCATCATATTCAGGGTAAAAACGAACGTCTACAAAGAGGGAGCTGTCAATTTTCTTTATATAAGAATAAAGTTCCTCCACTGCGTATTTTACGGTTTCGTTGTTGCCGATTCTTGCCAAAGTAATTCGGTTAAATTTCATAACGGATACCCCTTTTCTATGCAAAAAGTTTCTTCTCCTTGATTATAGCATATGGAATATTTATGTCAATATAAAAAGTGGTTTTTTATAAAGAAAAAGCCCTTTTTTATAAAAAGGGCTTTATGTTCTAATATTCAATTGCCATTGTTCCTCGAACTTCTGCCTTCGTAAGGCGGTATGCCATACTGAGAAGGAGCCATTCATCGGCAACTTTATGAGCTTTTGCAGGAAGGAGTCTTATAAAATCGTCAAGCTCTTCGCTTAAAATATCTCTTTCTTCAAGGTTGCCTTTTGCTACCGCAATAAGTGGTTTTAAAAGTGTGCGGCAGTATTCTGCGTGAACCTCTAAATATTCCCAGGAAGCATGAACGGCTGCGCAGTGGTTATCTTCAAGGTTTTTCTTGATGGTTGAATCAAAAGCTGCCAAAACAGCCTGACACTTTCTGAGCCTCTTAAGTCTTTCTTTGTTATCATAAAGAGCAAGGTTTTTCTTGAAGCAACTTCTGTTATAAGTTGGGTCAAAGTTTTCGGAGAGTGCTTTCATATATTCCATAACAGCCTCGCCGTCAGGACCGAATGCGCTGAGATAATATTCAAGAGCCTTTTCCTCAAAGTCGCAATCCTTATCCCAAAGAGTTTCTGCCATAATATGCATAGGAAGATTTGTTGGAAAAGCTGCACGAGAGAGCTGACAGCTCATCATACCGTCAAGCCCGATAGTTTCCAGGGCGCGCATATCGTCATAGATAAGCTTTGAAACGGCGTGGTAGCCGGGGTCGTACAAATGTTGCCACATGAGATGATAGTCAAAGTCAAAGGAGTCCTTGTTATAAAGCTTCTGCCACTCGCGAAGAAGAGCATAAACTTCTTCAAC
>JAFQRU010000093.1 GCA_017409915.1 Clostridia bacterium | reverse complement strand
GCATAGCCGAAGTATGCGCCGATTGTGTCATAGATATCAGCAGCTCTTTGGTCGCCTTTTTCCATAAGGCCCTGAACAACTTTAAGCTTTTCAGCAGGAGAGAGGCTTTCGTCAAGCTCAATACCTGCCCAAGGAGCAACCTTAATAACGCCGTCCTGAGAGAAATATTTAACGCCACAGCCATAGTCCCCTGACCATTCGTCAACCATTGCTTCCTCACAGAAATCAACAGGAACAAAAGCGATTTCGTTGAGCCAGCCTGTTATATTACCCTGCGGGTCAACATATCCGCCTGCTTCTGATGTTCCCATAGCAATTCCCAAAACTGAGTTATCGCCAAGGTTCATAGCGCCGGCAAGAGCTGTAACATCGCCGTCATTTGCAACTTCAATCGGAATATTTTCGCCGATTTCTTTTGCAACATCAAGATACATTGTCTTAACTTTCTTCTCAAAATCTTCATCGCTTACCTTTAAGAAAAGGGAAGCAACCATAATGCGGTTGTCAACATAAACGCCGGCAGAAGATACACCGATTGCATCAACTCTCGGCATATAGGACGCGGCTTTTTTCATAGCGTCTAAAATGCCCTGATAGTGATAGTCAGGGTCCTCTGTTGTTTTAGGGAACCAAACAACCTCTTCGGAGAAAACGCTTTCTCCGTCAATAACAGCACTTACTTTTCTGTCACTGCCGCCTGCATCAAAGCCGATACGGCAACCGTCAAGATGTCTGCCGATTGGAGCTGCGGAAGATTTATCCTCTGGAGCATCCTCTAAGGCACAGGTTTCAACAACAAATTTTGTTTCATAAACTCTTTCCATAAAGTGCACATCAAAGTCACGGAGACCTCCATATGTATATGCATCTTTAATCTTATTACCTATTATTTCGCTGCCTGCGATAATAATTTTAAAGCCGCCTGCAACCCATAAAAGGGATTTAGTTATTCTTTCGATAAATTTGAAGTTTTCTTCATCGTGGCCAGTACCATCAGGGAAAACACGGGTTTTATATGTAACTGTATAGCCCTTGTTTCTTTCAATGGCAATAATGATGTCCTGTCCGTCCTTTTCTGTTGCCTTTCTCATATCTCGGACAACAACAGAAAGGGGCATAAATTTTGGGTCGAGTTTTGCGTTTACTTTAAGCGTCATATTTTGTTTCTCCTTTTATGATTGTTTTTAATACACCAAATTCACTGTCGGTTATGATAATATCAGCATCCTTGCCAATTTCAAGAGAGCCTTTTTTATCTTCAAGACCGATTACTGTTGCAGGGTTTAAAGATGCACAGTTTACACATTCCCAAAGGGGAATAGTTGAATTTTTATAAACATTCCATACTCCCTTGTTAAGAGGAAGCACGCTTCCTGCAACTGTTCCGTCCTCTAAACGGCAAACAATATCTCTGTAAACTATCTTTGCTCCTCCGAGAGTATATTCTCCGTAAGGAAGTCCTCCTGCGGGGAGACAGTCGGTTATAAAGCAGAGCTTTCTGCCCTTTAATTTAAAGAGCATATCGTAAAAGCAAGGCATAACATGGAATGTGTCTGCAATAAGCTCACAGCTTACATCTGTGTTAAATACAGCGGTTACAACACCAGGCGCACGATGAGCCATAGGCGTCATAGCGTTAAAGAGGTGAGTTGCGTGCTTAACTCCGTTTTCTACACCTGCCATAGCTGTTTCATAATCAGATGAGGTGTGTCCCATAGACACGACAACATCTGTATCTTTTACCATTTTGCGGATTTCAGAGAAGTCCTCTGTGTCCGTTTCAGGAGCGAGAGTTATAATCTTGATAATATCTGCATATTCCTTTACGAACTGTGCGTCAGGCTTTAAAATATATTTCGGGTCCTGAGCACCCTTTTTTGCTTCGCTTATAAAGGGGCCTTCTGCGTGGCACCCGAAAATCTGACTACCGTTCCAGGTTTTGCTCTCTTCTTTAAGATTTCTTAAAACTTCAAGAGATTTTTTAATAACTTTCATATCAACGGTCATAGTTGTCGGGAGATATCCCGTTACGCCGTTTTTAACAATCCCCTCGGAGATAGTTCTTATGCTTTCCTCTTCTCCGTCACAGACATCCTTTCCGAGATAGCCGTGAATATGTAAATCAATAAGCCCGGGGGCGATGTACCCGCCTTTTGCATCTATGATTTCCGCGCCATCAGGAATGTTTTCCTCAGAAACAACGCCTTCAATTCTGTCAGAAAACAAAAGGGCCTTTTTTTCTTCAATTCTGTCTTTTAAAATGATTTTCCCGTTGATGATTGCTTTCATTTTCCTATTCCCCTTTACAAGAAATATCAACTATTATTTACATTGTACCACAAAAAATGCTTCAAATCAACATTTTATTTCAACTTTCCTTTGCATTTTCCATCTAAAACAACAGTTTTTATTTCTCCTGACAACTCTTCTTCGCTTTTTACATAAATATCCATATAATTCGGGGTTGTGCAGTGGTAAATCCCGTCATTTTCTACCTCAAAAAGCACCTGGGTTTCTCTTCCTTCATACTTTTCATAAAAGGCTTTTTTCATATCCTCTGCAAGAGAGAGCATCTTCTTGCTTCTTTCTTCCTTGACCTTCTTTGAAATCTGGTCAGGGAATTTTTCAGCTCTTGTCCCTTTTCTTATGGAATACTTAAATATATGCATCTGCATAAAACCAATGCTTTTGCAGAATTCATAGGATTTTTCAAACTCCTCATCCGTCTCCCCCGGAAAGCCTACCATAAGGTCCGTGGTTATGGATGTATCGGGGATATTATCTCTTAAAAGCTTAACCGCTTTTTTATATTCCTCGGCAGTATAATGGCGGTTCATCCTCTTTAAAGTTTCGTCGCACCCGCTTTGAAGGGACATATGGAAATGGGGGCAGAGATTTTCAAGCTTTTTTGCCCTCTTAACAAAATCCTCAGTTATGACAACTGGTTCTAACGAGCCAAGCCTTACTCTTTCTATACCCTCTACGGCGCACACTTTTTCCAAAACATCAATCAGAGAAATATCCTCTTTTAAATCCTTACCGTATGAGCCGATATGAATTCCCGTCAAAACGATTTCTCTGTATCCCGCCTTTGAGAGTGCGATAACCTCTTCCTCAATTTTATTAATATCTCGTGAGCGCACTTTCCCTCTGGCGTATGGGATTATACAATATGTGCAATAATTATTACAGCCGTCCTCAATTTTCACATTGGCACGAATTCGGCTCTGGACAGCGGTATTTGCAATTTCCTCAAAGGAGATTTCCTCCATAATATCTTTGCAGAAAACAATCTGTTTTTTCTTTTCATTTGCCTCTTCCACAAGTTCAACAATCCTGTTTTTCCCGCTGTTGCCAATGACTATGTCCACCCCGGGAATTTCCTTGATTTTCTCGGTTTCCGTCTGGGCAAGGCAACCCGTTACAGCAATAAGGGCATCCGCCTTTTCTCTTATGGCTTTTCCTATTGCCTGACGGGATTTCTGGGCCCCTGTTCCTGTTACTGTGCAGGTGTTTATAACATAAATATCAGCGGTGCCCTCTTCCGCTATTTCATACCCTTTATCGATAAAAAGCTTTCCCATGGCATCGCTTTCATATGTATTCGTTTTGCAACCAAGTGTTATAAATTTTACCCGCATTTTAAAAAAACTCCCAATCTGACGAAAAATTACTTACTTTTTGTTATAAAATTATACACTTTTTTATTGACTAATGCAAGAAAAATATGTATAATAGTAAGGAAGAAATTTTAGGGAGGTGGAAAAGAATGACATTTAATGTAGTTTTAAGCTCAATCAATGATGTTAAGAATTTCGTTAATATCGTTAGTAAGTATGACTATGAAATCGACCTTACATCAGGCAGATATGTTGTTGACGCAAAATCCATTATGGGTATTTTCAGTCTTGATTTAAGCAAGCCGATTAAAGTTGAAGTTCATGCAGATGATTGCGCTGATTTAGCTGGCGAACTTAAACCATTCGTAGCTTAATCTTCAATTTAAAAATTCGCGCGAACCGAAGGCTTTCCTCTTCTTTTAAAGGAAAGAGGGAAAGGCTCTTGGTTTTTTGTGCTTTTTTATATGATATAGGATGATAATATGGATGTCCACGAAAAGTTTATGAAAGAAGCTCTTAAAGAGGCTAAAAAAGCCTATCGAAAGGGCGAAACTCCAATCGGTGCCGTTATTGTTAAAGACGGTAAGATTATTGCCAAAGGCCACAACAAACGGGAAACAAAGAAAAACGCCCTTTGCCATGCCGAGATAATCGCTATAAACAAAGCCTGCCGAAAGCTTGGCGGGTGGAGGCTTTTTCAGTGTGATATGTATGTTACCTTAGAGCCCTGCTTAATGTGTGCAGGGGCAATCGTTCAGTCCCGAATCAAAAATCTTTATTTCGGGGCATGCGATAAAAAAGGCGGAGCCGTTGGCTCACTTATAGACATCCCCGCTCTTGATGGGATTACCCAAGAGGTAAACACTGAGGGCGGAATTTTAGAAGACGAATGCTCTTCCATCTTGAAAGATTTTTTCAAAGAGCTTCGCAAAACCAAATCTGCAAATGATTAAATTTTTATATACTTTTTAGGAGGAACTAAAATGGCAAAATTCGTTTATCTTTTTAGTGAAGGTGACGCATCTATGCGTGAACTCCTCGGCGGTAAAGGTGCTAACCTCGCTGAGATGACAAAAATCGGGCTCCCTGTTCCTCAGGGTTTCACGGTTTCAACAGAGGCTTGTACTCAGTATTATGAAGACGGCCGTAAAATTAACGATGCTATCCAGGCTGAAATTATGGAAAACATCGTTAAGATGGAAGCTATCTGCGGTAAGAAGTTCGGCGACAAGGAGAACCCTCTTCTCGTTTCTGTTCGTTCTGGTGCAAGAGCTTCTATGCCAGGTATGATGGACACAATCTTAAACCTTGGTCTTAACGAAGATGTTGTTGAAGCAATGTCAGCTAAATCTGGCAATGCTCGTTGGGCTTGGGACTGTTACAGAAGATTTATCCAGATGTATTCCGACGTTGTTATGGAAGTTGGTAAGAAGTACTTTGAACAGCTTATCGACGAAATGAAGGAAGCTAAGGGCGTTAAGAATGATATCGACCTTACAGCAGAAGACCTTAAGACTCTTGCAGAGCAGTT
>JAFQRU010000092.1 GCA_017409915.1 Clostridia bacterium | reverse complement strand
TATGCTTTGGACTTATCGGCTTTTTGGATGACTATATAAAGGTAATCCTTAAAAGAAATTTAGGTCTTACCGCAAAGCAGAAATTTGCTTTGCAGGTTATAGTTTCCGTTGTGTTTGCCGTATGGTTTGTGGCATCAGGAACAGTTTCAATGAAAATATTCATTCCGTTTACGGATTTTGAGCTTAATTTATGGTATTTTTATATTCCGTTTATTGTTTTCGTTATCTTAGGGACTGTTAATAGCGTGAATTTAACCGACGGCCTTGATGGCCTTGCAACAAGCGTAACAATAGTCGTTGCCCTTTTCTATATGCTTATTTCAAACAGCCGTGGGGCGGATGCTGTTTCAGTGTTTTCCGCAGCCTTAGTGGGCGGACTTTTCGGATTTTTGATTTTCAACCGCTACCCTGCAAAAGTGTTTATGGGCGACACAGGCTCCCTTTTCTTAGGCGGTGCGGTCTGCGCAATGGCGATGTATTTAAGACAGCCATTAACTCTTGTTATAGTTGGGTTTGTATATGTTATGGAATCTCTTTCTGTTATAATTCAAGTAAGCTACTTTAAGAAAACAGGGAAGAGAATATTTAAAATGAGCCCCATCCACCATCATTTTGAAATGTGCGGATGGAGCGAGAAGAAAGTTGTTTCCGCATTTGTGGTTGCAACTATGATTTTGTGTTATATAGGATATTTTGCATAAATTTTTATTGGAGGAAGAAAGATGGCAAAAAGCAGTGCACAGGGCAAAAGAATAAAACTGCCAAAGCTTAAAAAACCTGCTATGGACTATCAGTTTTTGGGAACTGTTATAGTCCTTCTTGCCTTTGGCCTTATAATGATATTAAGCGCAAGCAGTCCCGTTGCCTATGCAAGCTATAACGACAGTTTCTATTATTTCAAGAAACAGTTTATATGGGCAATTATAGGCTCAGTCGCTATGCTTGTTGCCTCGAACTTTGAATATACAAAGCTTAAAAAATACGGCAAGCTTGCCCTTGTTGTAAGCGTCATTCTTCTTATCGTCGTTTTAATTCCGGGGATAGGAGTTGTTGTTAACGAGGCAAGACGCTGGATTCAACTCGGCCCAATTAACTTTCAGCCTTCCGAGGTTGTTAAGTTTGGCGTTGTTTTGTTTATGGCGGTAAGTCTTGCGGACAACTATAAAGCGCTTAAAGATTTTAGCGGACTTATGGTTTATCTTGTTATTTTAGGTTTCATTGCAGGCCTTATTATGCTTGAACCTCATTTCAGTTGTACAATGCTCATTTTAGCATCTGCGGCAGTTATGCTCTTTGCTGCTGGGGTGAAATGGACTCATGTGGGCCTTCTTGCAGCTCCGGCTGCTGTGGGCGTTGTTGCATTGGTTGTGTCCGCGCCATACAGACTTCAAAGAGTAACAACTTTCTTAGACCCTTTTAAGGATATAAGAGGAGAGGGCTGGCAGATAGTTCAGTCTCTTTATGCCATCGGTTCAGGTGGAATCTTCGGTGCAGGAATAGGCCAGAGCAGACAGAAATATTTAAACATCCCCGAGCCTCAGAACGACTTTATTTTCTCAATCATCTGTGAAGAGCTCGGACTTTTGGGCGCAATTTTGGTTATTGCTCTTTTTGCATTTTTGATTTACAGAGGAATAAAAATTGCAATGGAAGCTCCCGATTTATTCGGAACACTTCTGACTTTGGGTATCATAAGCCTTATTGCAATTCAGGCCCTTGTTAATATTGCGGTTGTAACTTCATCAATGCCTGTAACAGGTATGCCACTTCCGTTTTTCAGTTACGGCGGAACGGCTCTTGCTATAACAATGGCGGAGATGGGTGTTGTGCTTAATGTTTCAAAACACAAAAAGAAGGCATTGGAGGGGAAATAATGCGGATTCTTTTAACAGGTGGCGGAACGGCAGGGCATATTAACCCTGCAATAGCTATTGCAAATTACATAAAGGAAAAAGAGCCGGGGAGCGAAATCCTCTTTATCGGGACAGAGCAGGGGATGGAGAAAACCCTTGTGCCTAAAAGCGGATACAGCATTGAATATATTAAGGTTCACGGCTTTAAAAGAAGCCTGAGCCTTTCAAATATAAAAAATGTTTGTGAGGCTTTTTTTGGTGTTATCAAGGCGAAAAAGATTATTAAAAAATTCAGTCCCGATATTGCAATCGGCACAGGCGGATATGTTACAGGCCCTGTTTTAATGGCTGCATCCCAGCTTAAAATTCCAACAATAGTTCACGAGTCAAACGCATATCCGGGGGTGGCAGTCAGGCTTCTTGCAAATAAAGTAGATGTTGTTGCCCTTGCTATGGAAGATGCGAAAAATTATATAAAAGGCGCAAAAAGAGTTGAGGTTACGGGAAACCCTCTCCGTCCTGAACTTTTTAAAACCAATAAAAAAGAGGCAAGAGAAAAGCTCGGCTTAGACGACAGACAAGTTATCCTGGTATTCGGGGGAAGCCTTGGGGCGACCTATTTTAACGAAAAGGTTATCTCCTGGATTGCATCGCTAAAAGATAAAAATAAATATCAGATTATACTTTCAGCAGGAAAGAATAATCAGTATGAAAACGCTATAAAACTCTTTAAAGAAAAGGGAGTTAATCTTGACGACTTTCCTAATATAAGAGTTAGCGAATATATTTACGATATGGCGTCGGCGCTTAACGCCTGCGACCTTATCATAGGCAGGTCGGGAAGTTCCATAAGCGAAATGAACGCTCTTAAAAAACCTGCGATTTTAATTCCCTCTCCTAATGTTGCAGGAAACCATCAGGAGTTCAATGCCCGTTTCGTTGAAAAATGCGGCGGAGCGAGAGTTATTCTTGAAAAGGATTTGACAGAAGAAGCATTAGGGGAAGCGGTTGAAGAAATTTTAGGAAGCAAAACGGTTTACCAGAGAATGGTTAAAGGGGCAGAAAAAGCAGGACGAAAAGATGCCACCGAAACCATATATAAAATAGCGAAAGAGCTTATTTGAGTCTAAAAGTAACGCCCTGCCCGAAAACGCATAAGATGTAATGCGATAATTTTTCGGGGGTGCGAGCTATGGCTGTTCTTAGAATAAATGGCGGAAAAAGACTTTATGGAGAAACTGTGGTTCAGGGGGCAAAAAATTCCGCTCTGCCCTGCCTTGCGGCGGCAGCCTTAGGAAGAGAGTGCATAGTTCATAATTGTCCTGACTTAACGGACACAAAAGCAGGTCTTAAAATATTAAATGCCCTAGGGGTTGAAACCAGCTTTGAAAATAACACGGTTATAACAAGGGCTCCCAAGTGTCTGTCCTGCTCTAAGATAAATGATGAATTGATGAAAGAAATGCGCTCCTCAGTTATGTTCTTAGGGGCGATTTTGTCAAAGTGCGGCGAGGCGGAAATAAGCTATCCCGGTGGATGCAGTATAGGGGCAAGACCCATTGACTTGCATCTTAAAGCCTTCTCTCAGATGGGAGTAAACATAAGAGAGGAAGGGGAGAGGATTTTCTGCAAAGTAGAAAAGCTTAAAGACGCAAAAATAAAGCTTGCCTTTCCAAGCGTTGGAGCCACAGAGAATATAATGCTTTTAGGGGTAGTTTCAGACTGCGAGTTTGAAATTGAAAACCCTGCAAGAGAGCCTGAAATTTTAGACCTTCGTAATTTCCTTAACTCAATGGGAGGGAATATTTCCGAGGGCAAAAACGGAAACCTTTTAATTAAGGGAGTAAAGGCTCTTGGCAATACGGAATACAAAATAATTCCTGACAGAATTGTGGCTCTTACCTATCTTTCGGGGATTGCTCTTTGCGGAGGCTATGGGGAAATAAAGGCTGTAAGACCTGACCACATAAAACTTCCCTTGAAATTTCTGGAAGAGGCAGGAAACGACATAAAATGCGGAGAAGATTATATTGAGATAAAAGCTCCTCGGCGGATGAGGGAATTTGGGATTATAAATACAATGCCATATCCCGACTTTCCGACAGATGCTCAGGCGATTTTTATGGCGGCCTCTCTTTTATCAAAAGGAGAAAGCTGTTTTGTTGAAAATATCTTCGAAAACAGATTTGGACATATTCCCGAGTTTTTGAAAATGGGCGCAAATATTAGAATATGCGATAATTCTGCATTGGTAAGCGGAGTTAAAAGGTTAAAGGGCACAGAACTTTATGCCAAGGATTTAAGAGGCGGGGCGGCTCTGGTTGTGGTTGCTCTTTCGGCAAAGGGCGAATCAATTATTCATAACACGGAATTTATTGACAGAGGATACGAAAATATAGAAAGGAGTTTTAGCGATTTCGGCGGTGAAATTGTGAGAGAAGGATAGCTATGGACGAAAGATTTACCGAAAGACAAAAAGCTGTTTTAAAAAAGAAACGCAAGGCAAGAAAACGCAAACGCATATTTGTTTTGATTTGCTTTATTGTAAGTTGCACCGCGATTTTAACCGTGGTCTTTAAAGCTCCGTTTTTCAATATAACCAAGATTGAAATTAAGGGCGAAAAAATTCTGACCGAGAAACAGATTTCCGATAGGGCGGAAATAAAAATCGGCGAAAATATTTTTGGCGCGCGAATGTCGAAAATCAGAGACAGAATAAAAACCCTTTCTTATGCAAATGAGGTTGAGGTTAAAAGAGCGTTCCCAAGCATCATAAAAATAGAGGTTAAGGAATGCGTTCCGAGAGCTTATATTGCCTGCGGAAAAAAGTATGCGCTCATTGATTACAGCGGTAAAATTCTTGAGCTTTCCAAAGAGAATTACAAATATAATGTTATGACAATCAAAGGGATTGAATTAAAGTCTCCTGCCGTTGGGGCATATATGGAAAATGAAAGCGACGAGAGAATTAAAAACTGTATCGACGCCTTAACTATCCTTGAAGAAAACAAAACTATTGAAAAGGTAAAAGTTCTTGATTTTACCAAGCTTACAGGGATAAAAATCAACTATGACGACAGAATTTTCGTAAATTGCGGAAGTTTTGATAATTATGACGATTTCAAATATAAGCTGAGCGTTTGCGCACATCTTATCGAGGACGAAATATCTCCTTATGAAAAGGTAGAGCTTGACCTTACAATGGAGGAAACGGTTGTCCGTCCTTATATTGACGAGGAAACCAAGAAAAAGCTTGAAGAGGAAAAGAAAGCAGAAGATACGAAGAAGGCAGAAGAAGAAAAGACGGAGGAAAACAAAAATGATTAGAAAAAAGTGGTCATTTGAATTTACAATATCAATTCTTATATTCCTTTTGGTTTTTGCATTTACATGGCAATTAAAAGGTGTAAGAAAGAACAGCGAGATAAGAGACAGACAGACATTGGACAGAGCGACTCTTGAAAAGTATTATGTTGACGAAGTCCAGAAAAACGAAAAACTCAAAATCGAGATTGCAAGTCAGGCAGACATCATTGAGGCCTTTCGAAACAAGGCGGCTCAGGGGGATGACTATGCGTCAGTACTTAACGAAAAGCTCACAAAGGCAGAGCTTTATGCAGGACTTACCAAGGTTACGGGTAAAGGCGTAACAGTTACCTTAAAGGATGTTGAGCTTACAAAAGAAATGAAAGAAAGCGGACTTTATAATAACTATGGCATTGTCCACGATGTTAATATAAGGACCTTTATAAATGAGCTTAAAGCGGCAGGGGCAGAGGCAATCTCTGTTAACGGAGAAAGAATTGTTGCCATGAGCGAAGTGCGCTGTGTAGGCCCGACGATTATGGTAAACGGCGACAGAGTTGCAGCGCCTTTTGTTATAAAAGCAATAGGAAATCCGAAAAATCTTGAAAGCGCTCTTACCATAAACGGAGGAGCTGTGGAAGAGGCAACAAAGATTTACGGAATTTCCGTAACTGTTGAGAAAAAGGACAAGCTTACCATAGAAGAATTCCTAGGCTCAACCCAGATGGAATATGCAAAGACGGTTAAAGAGGAGGAGAAGAAATGATTACAGTTGCAATAGCTGTTATGCTTGGAATTCTGGCCGGTCTTTTCGTGCCATATAATCTGAGCAACGACACTCTCCCCTATGTTGCGGTGGCTCTTCTTGCTGCTCTTGACACAATCTTCGGCGCAATCTGGTCTAACCTTGAAAAGCGGTTTAAGGTCGGAATGTTTATGACAGGGCTTATAAGCAACGCTCTCCTTGCCATACTCTTTACATTTATGGGGAACAAGCTTGGAATTGATCTAAGCCTTGCGGTTGTGGTTGTTTTCGGCGTAAGAATATTTAACAATCTTTCCAACATAAGAAGATACCTTTTTGAAAGATATACAAGAGTTAAAAATCTCCGCTTAAAGCGAATTGAGGCGGAAAAGAGTCAGGAAGAAACGGAAATTGATGAATAAAATTTCAAAATTGTATTTACAAAATTGAAAATCCATAGTATAATAAAAAATAATATGGTTTTCTATGATTGTTAAAGCAAGAAGGGAAATAAAAGGAGGAATTGGTTTTGTTTGAATTTGATACAGTTGCAACAAATCCAGCAAAAATTAAGGTAGTGGGTGTTGGCGGCGGCGGTAACAATGCTGTTAACAGAATGATTGAAGCCGGCGTAGAGTGCGTTGAATTTATTGCTGTTAATACGGACAAGCAGGATCTCGGTATGTCAAGTGCCGCAAGCAAAATTCAGATTGGTGAAAAGGTTACAAAGGGTCTCGGTGCAGGTGCTGTTCCTGAAATCGGATATAAGGCAGCGGAAGAAAGCAGAGACGAAATCGCCGAAGCTCTTCGCGATACAGATATGGTTTTCGTTACAGCAGGTATGGGCGGCGGAACAGGAACAGGTGCGGCTCCTGTTGTTGCTGAGATTGCAAAAGAAATGGGAATCTTAACTGTTGGTATCGTAACCAAACCGTTCTGGTTTGAAGGCCCACAGAGAGGCAAAAACGCAATTTTAGGTATTGAAACCCTTAAAGAAGCGGTTGATACATTGGTTGTTATTCCAAACGATAAGCTCTTATCTCTTGCAGAGAATAAGACTTCTTTGGTTGATTCATTCAGACTTGCTGACGAAGTTTTAAGACAGGGCGTTCAGGGTATTTCTGACCTTATTTCAAGACCTGGCCTTATCAGTCTTGACTTTGCAGATGTTAAAACAATTATGAAGGGGACAGGCTATGCTCATATGGGTATCGGCAGAGCAACAGGCGAAAACCGCGCTCATGACGCTGCTCTTAAAGCTATCAACAGCCCACTCCTTGAAACAACAATAACAGGCGCAAAGGGAATCATCATTAATGTTACAGGCGGAAGCGACCTTGGAATTATGGAAATCCAGACTGCATCTGAACTTGTTAACGAAGCTGCTGATAAGGATGCAAATATCATCCTTGGTGCTATGATTGACGATTCATTAGGCGATGAAATCCAGATCACTGTTATTGCAACAGGTTTTGAAGGCGGAAGACCTTCTCCTATGAAAAGACCTCTCGGCGGAGTTAACTCTATCGAGAGAAAGACAGAGGAGCCTATCATAACTCCTTCAAACGGTGGAATTTTTGCAGGGATTGCAAAGAATATCGAAGAACTCAGAGCAGAAGCTCCTAAGGCAGAAGATACAGTTACTGAAACTTTGACACCACCGGCAGAAGAACAGGCCTTTGAAAAGCCTTTTGAAAGACCTTTTTCAAAGCCAAAGACAGGAATTTTCAACGGATTCTCTGATGATGACGAAATAGATGTTCCTGTATTCTTAAAAAAGAATAACGAATAATAAAAATAAAAACAGGTTGCTTTGGCAACCTGTTTTTGTTTTGCCTTTGCGAAAATACGACAAAATATGAATAGTGTTTAAGCTATAATGAGTGTATGAACTAAGGAGGGGATGAGATGGCTCCCACCATATATGCAGACACTCTTTTTTTGTTCAATTTTTTATTGGACAGTGCAGTTTTAATAATCACTCAAAGGCTACTCAAAAAAGAAATCAATATATTAAAAACAGCCGTAGGGGCAGGGCTTGGAGGAGTCTATGCCGTTTTTATGTTTTTCCCAAAAACGAGCTTTTTGTATTCCGCCCTTTCCAAAATTTTTGTTCTTTTTGGGATTTCATATCTGGTTTTTGGAGGAGATAATTTTAAGGATGCTTTAAAACGGTTCGGCGTTTTTCTGGTGGTTAATTTAAGCCTTGGGGGAACTCTTCTTGCCTTGATTTTCCTGACTGATTTCGGTACGGCGGTAGGCTCGGTGGTTTCGGGGGGAGGAGTTTATCTTAATCTGAGCCCTCTTGTTTTGATTCTGGGGATTGCCCTTACATACACGCTTCTTGGGATATACAGCCAAAAGCGGAAAGAGGCTATTTTTGAGAAAGACCTTATCAAAAGGTTTGAGATTACACACAAAAACAGGACCTGCGAGGTTAATGTTTTTTTAGATACAGGCTGTAAGCTTAAAGACCCTATAAGCGACAGAGGGGCTCTCGTGATGGAGTATGACAAGTTAAAGCTCATCCTGAGTGAAAAAGAAAGGGAAATTGTTGAGGAAAACAAAGGAATAGACAAGGCCTTTGAAGAAGGGATGAGGATGCTTCCTTTTTCTACTCTTTGCGGAGAAAATATGATTTATGCAATAGTTGCAGACACTCTTACAAGCGAGGGAGAAAGCTGGAACAATGTTTGCATCGGGCTTATAACAAACAGACGGTTAGGGGAGGATTATGGCGGAATAATAAATCCCCGTCTTTACCTTGAAAACGGCAGAAACATGGAGGGAATTATGATATGAAATTTTTTACCATAAAAATAAAAGGTTTTTTATTAAGGCTTATTTTAAGGCTTTCCAAAAAAGGACGGATAGACTATATAGGAAGCGGAGAAACTCTTCCCCCGCCTCTTAAAGCGGAGGAGGAAAGAGCGGTTATTGAAATGCTCCCGGGAGAGGAGGGAGAGAGGGCGAAGAAGATACTTATAGAGCGGAATCTGAGACTTGTGGTTTACATAGCGAAAAAATTTGAAAACACAGGCGTCGGGGTTGAGGACTTGGTTTCCATAGGAACAATAGGGCTTATAAAAGCCATAAATACCTTTAAAGCCGACAAGAAAATAAAGCTTGCCACTTATGCCTCCCGGTGTATTGAAAATGAAATTCTTATGTATCTTAGGAAAAACAGCTCTCTTAAAGTGAATGTTTCAATAGATGAGCCTCTTAATGTTGACTGGGACGGAAATGAGCTTCTTCTTTCGGATATTTTGGGGACAGAGGAGGATATAACTCAAAGAGAAATCGAGAAAAAGGTAGACAAAGAGCTTCTTCATATTGCAATGGATAAACTGCCGAAAAGAGAGAAAGTCATAATGGAACTTCGGTTTGGTTTCGGAGGTGACGGACGGGAGAAAACCCAAAAGCAGGTTGCGGATATGCTTGGGATTTCTCAGTCCTATATTTCGCGCCTTGAAAAACGGATAATTAAGAGACTGAAAAGGGATATTGACAAAATGATGAATGGGTAAAGTTTACAGCAAAATAACTCAATTTTGGTTGACAAACTCGCGGATTTATGGTAAAATTGTCGTAAGAATGGAACACTATGATTTTTAGGAGAAAAGACATGAACGAGTTTGAAAAAATTAATCTGAAACAGATACTGAAAATGCTATGGGGGAATGCCAAAATTATTATCGCAAGTATGCTTGTTTTTGCGGTATTGTTTTTTGGATATACCGAATTGACGGTAGTTCCTAAATACCGTTCTTCGGTGTCTTTATATTTGAACAATAATGACGACAGTATGAAGTCTGAGGATAAGGTTCTGGGAACAGATATTTCTGCGTCTCAGTTGCTCATTCCAAGCTGTATTGAAATCGTTAGGAGTAACCGTATGCTCAACGAGGTTTCCAAAGAAATCTCAAAGAGCGATAAACTTACATATACTCCGAGCCAGATAGGCGGTATGGTCAGCGTAAGCAGCACAGAAGGAACAGAAATTTTCAGGATAAGCATAACAGGGACCAACCCTGAACATTGCAAGGTGATTGCCAATGCTTTTGCAAAGGTTGCTCCTGATGTTATAACAAAGATAATCGGTGCAACATCTGTAAGCGTAATTGACTATGCGATGGCTAATAGAAATCCTATAAATCAGAATAAGGTTAAGAATATTGCTATGGGCTTGATAGTGGGATTTGCTCTTGCTTGTGCGTTCATTCTCATTCGTGAGCTTTTAGATGCCAGAATCAAAAATGAGTCAGACCTTGAGAAGATGTTTGACTATCCGATACTTGGGGTCATCCCTAAAATAGGTGAGAAAAACAGCGGGCAGGAAAGCTATTATTACAGAAACAGCTATTATCGCAAAGGAAAGGGAGGAGCTTATTATGGCAGCGCCAAAAAAACAAAAAGCAAATAAGCCTTATAAAAAAACACCAAAGGTTGTAAAGACAAAAGAGGAAATGCTTCGCGAAAAACTCTTCAGCGACGATTTTGAGTTCTACACAAAAGAAGCATATAAAACATTAAGAACCAAGGTAACATTCTCTCTTCCTTATGACGGTTGCAAAAAACTTTTGGTAACAAGCTCCCTCGCTTCCGAAGGGAAGAGTACGAACTGTATAAACTTAGGTATCGCATTTGCCCAGACAGGGTCTAAAATCTGTATTGTGGACTGTGACCTCAGAAAACCTAATGTTCACAGACTTTTAGGGGCGAATCCTGTTCCGGGACTTAGTAATGTTCTTGTAGGAATGAACAGTATCGATGAGGCGATAAGACATTCTGAATACGAAAATCTTGATTATATTTGTGCAGGGGATATCCCTCCGAATCCGGCAGAGCTTTTGGGCTCTGAAAGATTTGCGGGAGTTATCGAAGAGGTTGAAAAGAAATACGACTATATTATCTGCGACACTTGCCCGGTAAATATTGTTACTGACACGGCAATTATTGCAAAGGTTATCCCGCAGGTTGTGGTTGTTACTTTGCAGAACTCAACAGAAAGAGATGCTTTAAGAGAAGCGGTTAAACAGCTTGAATTTGCAGGAGCTAAAATAATCGGCTTTATTTTAAACGGTGTTGAGTTTGACTATAAAGGCGGTTATAAATACAGATACGGCAGAAAATATTACAAAGCCGGCGGAAGATACGGCGCAAATCATAGTTATGGCAAAAGTCCATACTATAAGACAAAGAAAGAGGGTTCCGAGGACTGATAATAAAGGGAAACGAAAGTTAAAAAGTTAGGCGCGGGGATAACCCGCTAACTCAAAATGGCGGTGAAGCTTTATGGTTGATTTTCATACGCATATTCTTCCGGGGATAGATGATGGAAGCGCTAATACCACGGTTTCAATTGAAATGCTCAAACAACTTAAAAAACAAGGGGTAGACCGGGTTGTTGCAACTCCTCATTTTTATATGTCAAGCGGAAGCATAGAAAAATTTCTTGAATGCAGAAACAGAGTAGCGATAGAAGTTATAGAGGCGGCGAGAAAAGAAGCGGAGCCTCTTCCTAAAATTGCACTTGGCGCAGAGGTTCTTATGTATCCCGGAATAGGCGGGATGGAAGAGCTTTCAAAGCTTTGCATTGAAGGTACGCGATATATGCTCCTTGAAATGCCTTTTGTAGAGTGGTCTAATATCACTTATACCACTGTGGATAAGATTTGTGCCATGGGAATTACACCTATTATCGCTCATTTTGAACGATATATAAATGTGCAGGAGGATAGAGGATTCCTTTACGAACTTATTGATATGGGATGTCTTATTCAGACCAATGCAGAGTATGTTAATTCAGTAAAGACATCAAGAAAAGCCTTAAAGCATATAAGCGAAGGGCATGTGCATATTATAGGTTCAGACTGCCATAATCTGACTGACAGAAAACCAAATATAGGCAAGGCTTATGAAAAGATTGAGAAAAAGCTTGGAAGAGGCGAAATCCGAAATTTAAGAAATATAGTGGATATGGTGCTTGAAGATGCAGAGTTTCTTGTATAACGAAAAGGAAAGGCGCCTTCTTTATAAAAGGGCAGTGGTTTTAACCATACTCCTTTTGGCGCAGATTCTTATTATAACTATGTTTTCAAGCCAGCCTTCGGGAAAATCTTCTGAAATCAGCCGTAGTGTTATGAATAAAATGGAGTGGGTTCCGGATTCAATTCCGAGGGAAACAATTCCCGGCGACAGCAGGATATCCCTGCATCAGATTGTAAGGAAACTCGCTCATTTTTATAATTTTTTTGTTGTTGGATTTTTGCTTATGGGAATCCATATAACCCTTAAAGAAAGCAGCAAAAAGGCTGTTTTGCTTTTAGGCCTTGGATGTCTTTTAGCTATATTTGATGAAGCTCATCAGTATTTTGTTCCCGGCAGAAGCGCTGAAATCGGGGATGTTTTAATTGACATTACAGGTGTTTTGTTCGGGATGAGTTTTATAAAGGTGTTCTTGGAAATTATTTTCGCAAAGAGGTGGAAAAATGTTAGGCAAGAAGAACAAAAAAACAGGTAAAAAAGTTGTTTTGGGAATTATCGGCGTAATTTTAATAGGTATCATTGTGCTTGTTGCGTGGCGCTGGAATGATATCAAGGCAGCTTATTATTTTATATCCAACCCAACTTCTGAGACCATTACTGAGAAGATAGAAAAAACAAAAGAAGAACGGGAAAAGGCGGTTTCTGAGTATATCGAAGGAACAGTAAGAGATTTTACGGAAGAGGAAGAAAAGAAAATTACTTCCGGGGAGCTTACCGTTGAAGAAGCGACAGAGATTATAAAGCAGGAGTTTGAAAACTCCGTGGCAAAGCCTGAGGGGGAAACTCCAAAGGAAAAGGACAAGCAGGAAATTGACGCCTTTATTGCAGAGAATATAATTCAGCTTTATTCTTATAAGGCCTATTATTTAGGTCAGCTTGGCCAGATAGAAAAAGCAGCTTTGGCCGACTATCGTGCCCTTCCAAAAAAAGACAGGACATTAGTGAGCAAGCAGAGCATAATTGATAAGTATATCGGAACGGCAAATGCGCTTTTAATAGAGTGCGACGGAAAGGTTAACGGCATAATCAAGAAGCTTGAAAAGAAACTTGTTGAAAATAAGATGGATACTTCCATAGTTAAACAAATCAGCAAATCTTATGAAGAAGAAAAGGCGCTTAAAAAAGCGTATTACATAAGTCTTTTGAAGAAATAGAAAGAGGAGGTCTGCCTTATGAAAAAAATTGTATCTACTTTAATTGCTTTTGTTTTGCTTATGCAGATGGTTTTCGGGGCAGGATTTTTCTTTGATGTCGACGAAGCGACGCCTCAGGGGGAAGCCATAATCAAAATGGCGGACAGAGGAATTGTTGACGGAATAGGCGGAGGCTATTTTAATCCTGAGGGAAAGCTTACACGCTCTCAGTTTGTTAAGATTGTAAATAATGTTTTCGGCTATACCCAAGCCGGCGAAAATAAATTCACGGATGTTAAAGAAGGCGCCTGGTACTATGACCATGTCCGCATAGGCGTTGAGGCAGGCTATATCCAGGGAATCGGAAACGGTTTATTTGCCCCTGAGGATTTAGTAAGCCGTGAACAAGCTTGTGTGATACTTAACAACATTCTCAAAATGGAACTTCTTCCTTATTATAAAGAACCTAAGGATGCAGTAAGCTCCTGGGCAAAGGAAGCGGTTTTAAAGGCTATTTCAAACGGCCTTGTTTCTCTTGAAGAGGGGGAAAGGTTCAGGGCGCAACAGCCTATGACGAGGGCGGAAGCCTGTGAGGTACTTGCAAAGTGTCTTGTGGATGTTGATCCTGTTCCAAAAATTGATTTAAACCAGATAGCGGAGGAAGACTTAAATCTCCGAATAAACAGGGTTATATCTGCTATGGAGAATAAAGTTATTCCTGAGCTGAGTAACGAAAAGAGTAAGCAGATATCACGGAAAATAGTTGAAAATATGCGGCTTTATCTTGCGGATAAAAATCATGACTATAAAAAGGCTTCGGAAGAAACCTTTGCGATATATAAAACTATTCCAAAAAATGATAGAGAAATTTTCAAGGATAAAATACAGAAATATAATACGCTTGAAGACCTTTTAATTCTCTATGATTTCTTCTTTATCGTTTAAAAAAGGAGATTAGAGTATGAAAAGAAACTTTTTAAGAAAATGGTATGTAGTCTTTTTTGACTTGCTTGGCTTTTTTGGAGCTTTCCTTATGACGGCATTTTTGGCAACAAGTGATTTTAAGGGGTTCAATAATTTCGAGTGGTTCTTTGTATTATTCTTCATACCGCTTATTGTATCTGCTGTTGTTACAATAGGTCTCGCGCAGCTTCAGGGAATCTATAAGGTTATGTGGCGCTATTGTACCGTTATGGACGGCATTAAGCTTTTAAAAACTGTATTTATAAACTTTATACTGACCGTTGGTATATTCCTTGCTTTTGAGAGATTTGTTTTAAGAAATATGCCAATGGGTTGGAGAAAGATTGCTATTTGCTACAGCTTTTTGTCTGCTTGTTCATTCATTTTTGTAAGAGCTGGAGTTTATATCGTTAATAAATACTTAAAGTATTTAAAGACAAGAACAAACGAACAGGGCAAGAGGATTTTGATTGTTGGTGCAGGTGCTGCGGCGGCGGTTATAATCCACGATTTAAGAAGTAATATCAATTTAACTTATGATATTATCGGCTTAGTTGACGATGACGAAACCAAAAAAGGCTTAACCGTCGGCGGTTATGAGGTTTTAGGAAACAGAGATGATATTATAAAGCTCTGCAAGAAATACAGAGTTGACGAAATCCTTATTGCGATGCCTTCTGCAACAGGGGAACAGCGCAAAGAGATTATTGAAATCTGTAATCAGACCAGATGTAAGATTAAGACAGTTCCAAGCGTTGACCAGATGATAACAAGCGGAAAATTCTCACTGCGTAGCATTGAAATTGACGATATATTAGCCCGTGACCCAATCGTTTTGGATAACGCCGGGATTGCAAACTATGTAACAGGAAGAACTGTTTTGATAACAGGCGGCGGCGGAAGCATAGGTTCTGAGCTTTGCCGTCAGATTATGAAGTTCCACCCTGCAAAGCTGGTTATATTTGATATATACGAAAATAACGCATATGATATCCAGATGGAGCTTAACGAGAAATATCCAAGCAACAAGCCAAAGGTTGTAATCGGCTCTGTTCGTGATTTGGCAAGGCTTGAAGTTGTTTTCGGTGAAGAAAAGCCGGACATCGTTTTCCATGCGGCGGCTCATAAGCATGTACCTCTTATGGAGGATAGCCCGAGAGAAGCTATTTTAAACAATATTATGGGTACATATAACACGGTTAAGTGTGCGGACAAGTTTGGAACAAAGAAATTTGTTATGATTTCCACCGACAAGGCTGTTAACCCAACCAACATAATGGGCGCAAGCAAGAGAATGTGTGAAATGATTGTTCAGGCAATGCAGAAAAACAGCAAGACTGAATTCGTTTCCGTTCGCTTCGGTAATGTTTTAAATTCAAACGGCAGTGTTATTCCTCTCTTTAAGAGACAAATTGCAAAGGGCGGTCCTGTTACCATAACCCATAAGGATATAACAAGATTCTTTATGACAATTCCTGAGGCGGCTCAGCTTGTAATTCAGGCAGGTGCTTTTGCCAAGGGTGGAGAAATCTTCGTTCTTGATATGGGCAAGCCGGTCAAAATCTATAACCTGGCGCAAAACATTATAAGACTTGCAGGTTACAGACCTGACATTGATATTGAGATTAAAGAAATCGGTTTAAGACCGGGCGAAAAGCTGTATGAGGAGCTACTAATGAACGCAGAAGGTCTTACCTCAACAGTTCACAGCAAAATCTTTATTGGCAAGCAAATTGATGTTGATATGGCGGACATTGAGGAAAGAGTTAAAGAACTTTTAGAGGCTGCAAACAGCCACGATAAAGAGCGTATCAGAGAGGTAATGCATAAAGCGGTTCCAACCTTTGTTGAACCGGAAGTTATCAATAATGAGGTTGTAAAAGCACATTAAAAAATACCCCCGAAAGAATAATTTCTTTCGGGGGTTATTATTTTATTTAAAGCAGCATTAATTCTGCTCTTTTGCCTGTTTTAAGGCCTGTGCCAACTGGTCGGGACAAGAGGTACCTCTGCCGCCACAGTCGATGTTTTCGAGGCGTTTTATGACCTCGTCCACATGCATACCTTCAACCAGGGCGCCAATGCCCTGAGTGTTACCACCACAGCCCATAACAAAGCGGACATTTGAAACGATATTGTCTTCTAAATCAAAAAGAATCTCTCTTGAACAAACCCTTGACGGTCTATATGAAAAACTTGCCATTTTTGTTCTCTTTTGCAGCTTGATGTCAAAAAAATGAGGACGCTTTTGGCGTCCTCGAAGATTTTGATTAGTTGAGCTTATCTTTAAGTGCTCTACCAGCCTTGAATGCAGGAACCTTAGCAGCAGCGATCTTCATTTCAGCGCCTGTCTGTGGGTTTCTACCTGTTCTAGCAGCTCTTTCTCTAACTTCGAAAGTACCAAAGCCAACTAACTGAACTTTGTCACCTTTAACGAGTGCGCCTTCAACAGCACCGATAAGAGCTTTAAGAGCAGCTTCTGCATCTTTCTTAGAAAGAGCAGCGTTTTCAGCAATAGCTGTGATTAATTCTTGTTTGTTCATTTTTAATTTCTCCTTTATTATTTGAAATTTAATTGTATTCTTTAACAATTAAGTCCATTTTACACCATTTTCAGCGAAATTTCCATAGTTTTGGAGCATTTTTTTAAAAATTGTTGAAAATGCACAAAAGAACCATTTGGAAATTGTTGTTTATAACGAGAAAGGGCGTAAAATCAAGGGTTTTCAGGAGTTTTCCCTATATACGAGGGTTTTATTCTCCGTCGTTTAAAAGCATCTCATTAAACTCCTGTCTGGTCATTAAAACCTGACGGGGTTTTGTGCCTTCATAAGGGCCTATAATATTTAATTCTTCCATACGGTCAACTAAGCGCGCGGCCCTTTGATAACCGATTTTAAATTTTCTCTGGAACATAGCAACTGATGCCTGGCCTGTGTCAATTACCATTTCAACTGCCTTTATGAACAAGTCATCTCTCTCGTCGCTGACAGGAGAAGAGTCGTTTGAGGATGAACTGCTTTCAGGCTCGCGCTCAATCTGTTCTATAATTGACTCGTCATAGCTTGCTTCAAACTGGCCTTTGATAAATCCAATAACATTTTCAATTTCTTTATCAGAGAGGAAGTTCCCTTGGAGACGGGTTGGCTTTGATGCCCCTCTCGGGAAGTAGAGCATATCGCCCTTTCCTAAGAGCTTGTCTGCCCCGGCGGTATCGATTATTGTTCGGCTGTCTGTCTGAGAAGAAACTGCGAATGCAATTCTTGATGGGATATTTGCTTTAATAACACCCGTTATAACATCAACGGAAGGTCTCTGGGTTGCGATAACAAGATACATTCCTGCGGCACGGGCAAGAGCGGCGAGGGAGTTAATTGATGTTTCAACCTCACTTCTTGCGGCAACCATAAGGTCTGCAAGCTCGTCGATGATTATAACGATTTCAGGAAGCTTTCTTTCAGGAGTTTTGTTTTCTTCCATAAGCTTGTTGTATCCGCTTATGTTTCGGACAGAGGTGTTTTTAAATTCGGTATAACGACGCTTCATCTCTGCAACTGCCCAGTTGAGCGCACCTGCTGCGTGCTTCGGATTAGTAACAACCGGGATTAAAAGATGAGGAATTCCGTTATAAGAGCCAAGCTCAACCATTTTCGGGTCAATCATAATAAGCTTAACCTCGTCAGGACGAGCCTTGTATAAAATGCTTGTAATGAGTGAGTTGATGCAGACGCTCTTACCTGAGCCTGTTGCCCCCGCGATTAAAACATGAGGGAACTGAGAAATGTCTGCCACAACTGTTGCACCGCTGATATCTTTACCCAAAGCGAAAGCGGTTTTTGACTTGAAGTTTTTAAATGTATCAGTGTCAAGAACTTCTCGGATATGTACAGCGGCAGGATTCTCGTTTGGAATCTCAATACCAATTGCGCTTTTTCCCGGAATCGGAGCCTCAATTCGAACTCCTGTTGCCGCAAGGCTTAAAGCGATGTCGTTTGCAAGATTGGTTATCTTTGAAACTCTGACGCCAAGTCCCGGTTGAAGCTCAAAGCGAGTAACCGACGGACCCTGAGTAATATTTAAAATCTTTGCATCAATATGGAAACTTGCAAGAGTTTCAAGGAGCCTGTTTGCCTTTTCTTCAAGCTCAGTTTTTATGGCGCTTCTGTTCTGTCCCTTAGGAGAGCTGTTTTCCAAAAGGGATAAAGGAGGCATTTTATAGTTTATAAATTTTGCTTCCTCCATAGCCTTGGCCATATTGTCAATCTGCTGGGCCGCTTCAAGAATTTCGCCCTTTTGAAGTCTCTGCCCTGCTTCAACTGCACGGTCAAGAGGAACTCCCGCCTCAATGGCCTCCTGAGTTGCGCTGTCCAGCCTTTCCTGCATACTTTCAAGAGTAGGCGGTTCAAATTCACCGTTATCTTCTTTAAAGTTTCCGTTTTCGTCAGGAAGAGGGGTTAAAACTCCAACCTTAACATCCCCTATAATAATCGGAGCCTCTGTGTTAGACTCGTCCTCCTCACTGTATTCAACAAGCTGTGGGAACTTGTCCTCTGTCAAAACAAAAGGAGAAGATGGCTCGTCCTGCGGTTTTCTGACTAAATCATCATCTGAAACATATATATTCTGAGGAAGAGGAACAAGGTTGTCCTTTTCTTTTTCCGCTTCTCTTTCAGCCTCACGCTGAGTTTTTTCTATTTCTTTTTCAAGCTTTCTTCTTTCGTGATGCTCTTTTGCAAGTTTTGACGCCTCTTTGGATTTCTTTGAAACAAAGTGCCCGATTGTGCGGCAAAGCTTGCCTAAGGATACCCCTGTCAAAAGAAGAGAAAGGACCAAAAGCCCTGCAACAGAGAAAATCCAAAGACCGATTTTCCCGATAAGACTGCAAAGAAGAACGCAGATTCCTCCGCCTAAAATACCACCGCCAATTCCGTCGTTTCCGCTACGGAAAAGCTTTGAAACATCAAAGCTTGAAATTGTTGTCTGGTCGTCAATCAAGGCGCATATAACCGAGGTAAAAAGGGTTAAGGCTATGAAAAGCCAAAGCTTATAGCTCTGGGATTTTTCTCTTTTGTCAATAATGAGGTTTATTCCTATCCAGATTATGAATAAGGAAGATATAGCGGCGGCATTTCCTAAAAATCCGCTTAAAAAGGTGCGGAGGAATTCGCCCACAAGCCCCATTGTGTCAAAGAGAAAAGTCAGGCCTATAAAAAGACCCACGGCGATAAAGATAACGCCCTTTATCTCGTTTTTATAAACTCTTTTGGGAGTTTTTTTCGGTTGTGCTTTTTTTGAAATTTTTCGTTTTTGGTTAGCCATATTAGTCCCTCTTTACTTAATCGCAAAATATAATAAAACAATTATGCCGAGAATAATTCTGTAATAGCCAAAGGCCTTGAAGTCGTGATTTTTTATATAGTTCATTAAGAATTTGATTGCAAAAATTGAAACTAAGAAGGAAACGATTGTTCCTGTTAAAAGGACCGCCCATTCGGTAGCGTTAAGGGCGAGGCCGAAGCCTAAAATTTTAAGAGCGCTTGCCCCAAGCATAACGGGAATTGCAAGGAAGAATGAAAATTCAGATGCAACGCCGCGACTTGCCCCGATTAAAACGGCGCCAAGGATGGTTGAGCCTGAGCGGGATGTTCCAGGGATTAAAGCTAAAACCTGGAAACAGCCGATTAAAAACGCTGTTTTATATGTAAGATTATCAAGACTTTCGATTTTCGGAGCCTTGTTTTTGTTTTCTATAATAATAAACGCAACGCCGTAGAGAATAAGAGCGAGGGCTATAACAAAAGGAGTTGAAAGATAACCGTCAATTATGTCCTCGAATAAAAAGCCAATAACTGCGGCAGGGATAACCCCAACGATAACTTTAAGCCAAAGGTTTAAGGTATCCTTTTTCTCGACAGCGGTTTTCTTTGGAGAGAGGGGGTTGAGTTTATTAAAATAAAGAACAACAACCGCCAGGATTGAGCCAAACTGGATAACCACCTTAAACATATTAAGGAAATCATCGCTAAGGCTTAGATTAAGAAACTGATTTAAAAGGATAAGATGCCCTGTACTGCTTATAGGGAGCCATTCGGTTATCCCCTGAACAATACCAAAGACAACAGCCTTTAAGACCTCGATAATATTTACCATAACCACAGTCCTTTCTCATTTCCGCATTTAAAAACAATTATACATAATAATTATAGCATAAAGTAAATGAAATTGCACTATTTTTTTGAAAAAATAATAAAAATTCTTTTAATACACATAATATTAAGAAAATAAGGAGGGAGTATTTTGAAATTTTATTCTTATCCTGACAGCCGAAAGGTTGCCATTGTAGGAACAGGAATGGTTGGAATGAGCTATGCCTATGCTATGCTTAATCAGGGGGCCTGCGACGAACTTGTTTTAATAGACATAAACAAAGAAAGAGCCAAAGGAGAGGCTATGGATTTAAACCACGGCGTTCCTTTTGCCCAGACCAATATGCGAATAACCGAAGGCGATTATGAGGATTGCCGTGATGCAGACATCGTTGTAATTTCCGCAGGAGTTGCCCAGAAAGAAGGGGAAACCCGTCTTGATTTATTACAGAGAAATGCCAATGTTTTAAAAAGCGTAACCAAGGGTATTATGGAGTCAGGGTTTATGGGGATTATCGTTGTTGCGACCAACCCTGTTGACATTATGACAAGAGTTGTTCAGGAGTATTCGGGCTTTAACTCAAAAAGAGTAATCGGAACAGGAACAATTTTAGATACCGCAAGGCTTCGGTATATGGTTGGGGACTATTTCTCCGTTGACCCCAGGAATATCCACGGCTATGTTATGGGAGAGCACGGGGACAGCGAGTTTGTCCCATGGTCTCAGGCCTATCTTGCAACAAAAAAAGTTCTTGACCTCTGCGACGGAGACAACGAATTCTGCGTAAAGGATTTAGAGAAAATAAGCGAGCAGGTAAGGACTTCGGCATATACCATTATCAAAGCTAAAAATGCAACCTACTATGGAATAGGTATGTCGATGGTAAGACTTACCAAAGCGATTTTGGGGAATGAAAACAGCGTTTTGACCGTTTCGGCAAAGCTTACGGGAGAGTATGGGCAAAACGGTGTTTATACAGGTGTTCCCTGCATTATCGGAAGAAGCGGAATTGTGGAAATCCTTGAAATTGATATGACAGAGGAAGAGATGGAAAAACTAGGTTCTTCCTGCAAAACTCTCGTAGATTTCTATGGGGAGATAAATAAGTAATAAAAGATTGACGAAAGATGAAAAATATGATAAAATCAAGAATG
>JAFQRU010000014.1 GCA_017409915.1 Clostridia bacterium | reverse complement strand
TTATTTCTTCAATAGTCCCTTCGCTTATCTTCGGATTTTTAACCCCAACCTCAAAGGAGCTGTATTTATTGGTATACGGCTGATGGTTTTCCATAGTTATACCGAAAATAAAGTTTGGCTTATTTGGATTTTCATTGAGAGTATACTTAACATACTCCGCAAAGGAATCGTCGGAAATATAAAAACCGCTGTATTTTCTTGAAACTTCCTTGATGTCCGCCAAGTCGTCCTCAAAATATGCTTTATTGAAGCCTAAAAGGGGATATGTATCTTCCCTTAAATAAAAATCTGAGGTATAGGTATGCAAAAATGCCGTGTTATAGCCTAATTTTTTAAAGGCGGAGGCGTAGGTCGGGATTTCCTCATCCACATACTGCCAGGGAACTGCCCCGGCGGGAATTTCGTCACAAGAGAGGCCGGTTATAACCTCAAACTCAGTTCTCACTGTCCCGCCTGCAAAGGCCGTCTGATACATATATCCTGAGATTGCATTTTCTCTTGATGCAATCTCATCAAAATTTGCTATTGGGTTTTTGGAAAAGGTTGTTTCGGGGAGGAGTTTCGGATTCCAGAAGCTTTCCGACAAAACCACTATAACATCGGGAGAGGAAAAATTCTTACCCCTTTCCCCGTCATATTTATCCATTATTTTTTCAATGCTGTTTTTTGAATATTCCTCAGGGGCTTCCATATCCATAGTCAGCATATTGAGCAGAAATCCGCCCACAAAGCCGTTCTCGCTGTGGTTCTTATCCTGATTTGCCGTCTGGGCAACGGACATATTATAAAATTCCAGCGTCCGCTCAATCATCCCCTGGTTGCAGACGCTTACATACATAGAGAGGGCAATAACTCCTGCAAGGATAAATCTTGGAACTGCCTTAATTGGAAGGGATGTTTTTGAGATAAACAAGATAACAAGCATCCCTATTCCAAGGGCAATCAAAAGGCTGTACCAAAGGGGAAATCCCACCTTGACAAAGTCAGAAAGCGCACCTAAATTTCCAATCTGGGTAAAGGTTTCCCAGGGGTAGATATTCTCACTCCGAAGGGCAAGTTTATAATAGTTTGCAACCCCAAGGGAGAGGCAAACTATCGAAAAGGCACTTCCTGCCAAAAAGCCTCTCTTAAAAATCAGATACAGCACTGCATAGAGGCCGTATAGAGCTATAAGGGAAAAGGCAACCGCTCCGCCATTTTCCCCTATACAATCAAAGAGCCTTCCCATGCTTTTAAAATGAAAATATTCGGTCAAAAGATAAACATAAATCGGGAGAATTAAGGACAAAACAATTCCCAAAACGCGAAATTTTGTTTTTTCCCGCCGAAAACCATAGTTTGGCTTTGAAATTATGACATATTTATCCAAAAAAGCACGCAAGGAGAAAGGCCTGTGATAGGCCCTTCTCCTTGTTTTTTTATTTGGCTTATAATATCTTTTGTTTTTCAAAACACTTCAACTCTGTTTCTTTTATCTGTTAACAATATAAGAATTGTTCTCCTTTAAAAGTACATCGTGAGCTCCACCCTCGATAATGCTTGTTGCACTAACCAAAGTAATTTTCGCCTTTTCCTGAAGCTCAGGAATAGAGAGTGCACCACAGTTACACATAGTTGAGCGAACTTTATTAAGACTGAGTCTTACATTGTCGCGGAGGCTTCCTGCATATGGAACATAAGAGTCAACGCCTTCTTCAAAGGAAAGCTTGCTTGCTCCGCCCATATCATATCTCTGCCAGTTTCTTGCTCTGGCTGAGCCTTCGCCCCAGTATTCTTTCATATAGTTTCCGTTGATGCTTACCTTATTGGATGGACTTTCGTCAAATCTTGCAAAGTATCTTCCAAGCATAACGAAATCAGCACCCATAGCAAGAGCGAGAGTTATATGATAATCCTGAACGATACCGCCGTCGGCACAAATCGGGATATAAACCCCTGTTTCCTTAAAGTATTCATCTCTTGCCTTTGCAACTTCCTGAACAGCTGTTGCCTGGCCTCTGCCTATACCCTTTTGTTCACGGGTTATACAGATAGAGCCTCCGCCGATACCGATTTTGATGAAGTCAGCGCCTGCATCTGCCAAGAATCTGAAACCTTCTGCGTCAACAACATTACCTGCGCCAACCTTAACGGTGTCGCCATAGGTCTTTCTTATATAATCAATAGTTCTTGACTGCCATTCGGAAAAGCCCTCGGAGGAGTCAATACAGAGAATGTCTGCCCCGGCTTCAATTAAAGCAGGAACTCTTTCTTCAAAGTCTCTTGTGTTGATACCTGCACCAACGATATATCTCTTGGACTTATCAAGAAGCTCAAGCGGATTGCTCTTATGAGAATCATAGTCCTTACGGAATACAAAGTATTTAAGTCTTCCCTCTTTATCAATGATTGGGAGGTTGTTAAGCTTGTTATCCCAGATTATATCGTTTGCTTCTTTAAGTGTTGTTTCTTCTGTGCCGTATATAAGTGATTCGAAAGGAGTCATAAAATCACGAACCGGTGTGGATGCGTCCATACGGCTTACGCGGTAATCTCTGCTTGTTACGATACCTAAAAGCTTACCGTTTGGTGTTCCGTCTTCTGTTACAGCAATTGTGCTGTGGCCTGTCTTTTCGCGAAGATAAAGAACATCGGCAAGGGTCTGGTCAGGTCTGATATTTGAATCGCTTGAAACAAAGCCCGCCTTATGGGCCTTAACTCGTCTAACCATATTTGCTTCGTCTTCAACAGACTGAGAGCCATAGATGAAAGCAATTCCGCCTTCCTGAGCCAAAGCAATTGCAAGCTTTTCCCCTGATACTGCCTGCATAATAGCAGAAACCAACGGAATGTTCATAGAAATTTCAGGTTCTTCGCCCTTCTTGAATTTTGTTATAGGAGTTTTAAGGCTCACATTCTGAGTCATACACTCAGATGATGAGTATCCCGGAACTAATAAATATTCATTAAAAGTATGAGATGGTTCGCTGTAATAAAATGCCATTTTATTTTTCCTTTCAATAAAAAATTTTAGGTTATTTTATTTAGTATATAATTTTTCTTCAAAAAAAGCAATAGTAAAAAGGAACAAATTTTATTTTTTTTGACAATTTTATTTATATATTGACACTATCTTTCAGCCTTTCTCTCATTTTAAGGAGGACTTTCTTTTCAATTCTTGACACCTGCACCTGAGAAATCCCAAGCATTTTGGCAATCTCTCCCTGGGTTTTCCGCCTGAAATACCTGAGGATTATAATCTTCTGCTCCCTTTCGGGAAACTCTTTAAGCATTGACGAAATAAGAATTTTATCAACTGACTCTTTCTCATAATCCGTGGGGTTTTCTATCCTATCTATTAAGGCTTGTCCTTCCTGACTGCCATCATCAATTTTAGCATAAAGAGAGTCAGGTTTTGCCGTTGCCTCTATGGCAACAGAAACTTCCTCTGGGCTTATCCCCATCCTCTTTGCAAGCTGAGAAATGGTTGGCTCTTCCCCTGTCTCTCTGATTAAGGCCTCACGGACCGAGGAAACCTTATAGGAAAGCTCCTTTATGCTTCGGCTTACCTTTATAATCCCGTCATCTCTTATGTATCTTTTAATCTCTCCCATAATCATAGGAACAGCATAGGTTGAAAACTTAACATCATAGTTTAAATCAAAACGCCTTATGGCTTTAATAAGTCCGATTGCGCCAATCTGAAACAAGTCCTCCGTTTCATAGCCTCTTCCCACAAACCTTTTAACAATACTCCGAATAAGGCCCATATTCTCCTTGACAAGAATTTCAGTTGCCTCTTCTTCACCCGCTTTGGCAAGTCTTATGAGATTCCCTAAATCCTTATCCATAATCATCGGCTTTTAAGACGCTTTCTCATTGTAATTTTTGTCCCCTCGGAAAGCTTTGACTCCACCAGCAAATCATCCATAAAGGTTTCCATAACCGTAAAACCCATTCCGCTCCGCTCTTCATCAGGCTTTGAGGTGTAAAGAGGCTCTCTCGCCTTTTCAATGTTCTCAATCCCTACCCCAAAATCAGTTATTACGATTTCAAGCATATCCTCATCAATGCGACAGACTATGCTAACCACCCCCGACATATTCTCATAGCCGTGGATAATGGCATTCGTAACCCCTTCGGAAACCGCAGTCTTTATATCCGAAAGTTCCTCAATGGTGGGGTCTGTTTGACTGACAAAAGCGCCCACCGCCATTCTTGCAAAGGCCTCATTTGTGCTCTTTGCGGGAATTTCAAGCCTCATATAGTTATTCATTAATGCTCACCTCTTCTCTGCATTTTAAAATCTTTTTAATTCCTGAAAGCTTAAGCACCTTGTCCACCTGACCTTTCGCACGGATTATCATAAGCTGTCCGCCTAAGGCGTCAATCTTTTTATACCGCCCCACAATAACCCCTATTCCCGAGCTGTCCATAAAGGTCACCTTGTCAAAATCAAGAACAAGATTTTTAATGCTTTTCTCCATAATTTCTTTGTCTAAAACCGTTCTTAATTCATTTGAAGTATGATGGTCAATCTCGCCTTTAATCTTGGCGATTAGAGTCCCTGAGGCATATTCAAGCCTTATCTTCATATCTATCCTTCCTTTCCTTTTGCTTCCCGCAAATAGTCTCATCTAAAATTTCTGTAATTGGGAATTTTTTCCTTTTTATTTTCCTTAAAATCGTCTGCCAAAAAACTACAAAAACTTATTGACTTTTAGGGATGTTTGGAGTAAAATATGGAGTATGCTACACTTTTGGAGGTGTATAGATGGAATCCTACGATTTAGGGTATAGATTTAAGAGAATCCACGAATGTTTCAGGGCAAACGGCAACCGAAGAGCAAAGAATTTCGGGCTTACGAAAGCCCAGATGGACATTCTTTTCTATCTTTTTAAGGCAGATAAAGAAATCACTCAGCGCGACTTAGAATTGCATTTCGGAATAAAGCATTCCACCGCCAGAGGAATCTTAGGGCGAATGGAGAAAAACGGGTTTGTTACCGTTTCCGTTTCAAAAACGGATAAGCGTCAGCGGTGCATCTCCCTTTCCCAAAAAGCTTACGATGTGCAGTCTGATTGCAAGGTGCAGAGGGAACATATAGAAAAGCGATTTACACAGAGGTTTACCAAAGAGGAGCTTGACACTCTTACTTCTCTTCTTGATAAGACTTATGACATTTTAAAGGAGGACAATACAAATGATTAAAAAGCTTGCAAAATCAGTCAGGGAATATAAAACCCCTGCCATTTTGACTTTGCTTTTCATTCTTGGGGAGGCGGTCCTGGAAACCCTTATCCCATTTATAACAGCAAACTTAGTTAACAAAATCAAAAACGGAACGGATATGACAGAGATTTTAAATCTTGGCGTTCTTTTAATTATTGCCGCCTGCATATCCTTAGCCTTTGGTGGTTTAGCCGCTTTTACGGCTGCAAAGGCGTCTGCCGGATTTGCAAAAAATTTAAGACAGAGTATGTTCTATAAAGTTCAGGGATACAGCTTCGAAAACATTGACAAGTTCTCGTCCTCATCCTTAGTAACAAGAATGACAACGGATGTTGCCAATGTTCAAATGTCATTTATGATGATTATAAGAACTGCCATAAGAAGTCCTCTTATGCTTATCTTCTCAATCATTATGGCATACATTATGGGCGGACCTTTGGCAACCTCATTTGTTATTGTTATTCCTATTTTAGGCTTTGGTCTTTTCTTTGTAAGCCGAAAGGCAATGCCTGCTTTCCGCCGTGTTTTCAAAAAATACGACAAGCTCAACGAATCAATCGAAGAAAATGTTCAGGCAATGCGAGTTGTTAAAGGCTTTTCAAGAGAGGATTATGAAAACCAGAAGTTTGAAACTGCCGCAGAGGACATTAAAAACGACTTTACAAAGGCAGAGAGAATCGTCGCTTTCAATGGCCCTCTTATGCAGCTT
>JAFQRU010000091.1 GCA_017409915.1 Clostridia bacterium | reverse complement strand
TGACGGGACCTGCAACCCTGAATCTCCCAACCACTGGTTTAAAAAATTCATTGACAGCGATGCGGATATTTTTTATCAGGAATACACCATTGACGATAACCCATATCTTCCTCTGTCCGTCAAAGAAAACATAAAGCGGGAATATCTCGGCTCAGTTTTTTACGACAGATATATTTTGGGGAAATGGGCGGCGTCAGAGGGACTTGTCTACCCATTCTTTAACCCGAAAGAGCATCTTTTTGAGGAATGCCCTTCCTTTGGAGAATATTATATCTCCATCGACTACGGCACCTTAAACCCTTGCTCTATGGGGCTTTGGTGCGTTGACAATCCTAACAAAACCGCATATCGCATTAAGGAATTCTATCATAGCGGAAGAGATGGGAAAATCTTAACCGACGAGGAATATTACAATGAGCTTTTGGCCTTGTCAGACGGCTATCCCATTTCGGCGGTTATAATCGACCCTTCCGCCGCTTCTTTTATTGCTTGCATCAAGAGGCACGGATTTTTTTCGGTCAAAAAAGCTTCCAACTCCGTCTTAGACGGAATTCGCTATACTTCCTCTCTCCTCTCTGGCAATCATCTTAAATTCCATAAAAGCTGCCAGGGTATTATAAATGAATTTTTGTCCTATCGGTGGGATCCAACTCAAAACTCTGACTCCGTCATTAAAGAAAACGACCATGCTCTTGACGATTTGCGTTATTTCTCCTACTCAGTTTTAAGGCGACTTAACTGGTAGGACTCCTTCACTTTTCTTAGGAGGACATTATGAATTTTTTCAATAATTTTCTTAAAAAGGCTTCGCCCTTTAACACAAAAACAACTGTTTCCTCTGTGTTTAATCTTAATATTCCCTCCTCCGACTCTATGTCTGATGCGCTTTCTCTCTGGACGGATATGTATCAGAACATTCCGCCCTGGCAGAGCGAGAAAGTCCACTGCCTTAACCTTCCGTCAGGGATTGTTTCTGAGCTTTCAAGGCTTGTTACGGTTGATATGGCATCCGCTGTTTCAGGAAGCGAAAGGGCAGACTTTTTAAACAATATTTATCAGAAGTTTTTAATGGGTAAGCGTCAGTATGTTGAACTCGCCGCCGCTTTGGGCGGAATTATTTTTAAGCCTTGCTTTGTAGGGAATAAAGTTATAATTGATTTTATTCAGCCTCAAAGCTTTATCCCTGTTTCCTTTGACGATTCGGGAAGGCTTATGTCGGCAGTCTTTATTGACAAAATTACCACTGACAGCACTTATTTCACCCGTCTTGAATACCACCGTTTTGAAGAAGACTCCTACATAATCGAAAACAGGGCCTTTAAAAGCACAACTCTTTCTGATTTAGGCAAGGAAATCTCTTTAAGCGAGGTTTTGGAGTGGCGTGAAATCGAGGCGCTGACACGGGTTAAGGGACTTTCTTCTCCCCTTTTTGCTTATTTCAAAATGCCTTGTTCTAACACCGTTGACCCTTATTCGCCTTTGGGAGTTTCAATTTTTGCGGGGGTTTGCGGACTTATCAAGGATGCGGACGAGCAATACTCACGACTCCTTTGGGAGTTTGAAAGCGGAGAGAGAGCTCTCTATCTTGACCGCACAGCTTTTATAAGGGATAAAAACGGAAATATGATTATCCCTGACAAAAGGCTTTATCGTGCATTATCTTCTGACGAGGACCTCTTCCATGACTGGTCTCCGACTATTCGTGACGCCAATATTATAAGAGGTTTTAACGCTATCCTTAAAAAGATTGAGTTTGGCTGTGGTCTCTCTTACGGCACACTTTCAGACGAGACTTTAAAGGACCGCACCGCCGAAGAAATCCGTGCTTCAAAGCATAGAAGTTATGCAACTGTCTGCGATATTCAGATTGCATTCCGTAACGCTTTAACAGAGCTTATGGAGTGTCTTGACAGCTTTGTTTCTCTTTACAAGCTTGCCCCAGAGGGAGAATATTCCATCTCCTTTGACTTTGATGACAGCATTATCGCTGACAGAAAGACTGAATTTGCTGAAAAGCTTGAACTTCTGAATGCGAAAATTCTTCTTCCTCATGAACTGCGTATGTGGTATTTCGGTGAGGATGAGGAAACTGCAAAATCTACACTAAACTCTATGGAGGAGTCTGTATGAACATTGAATTTTTAACCAACTTAGGTCTTTCGGAAGAAACCGCCTCTGCTGTCTTAGAAGAGGTTAATGTTCTTTTGGAAAACGAATTTGCCCGCGGAGAAAAAGAGGGACTTTCTCAGCTTGAAAGCTATAAGCGTTCCGAGTACATTGAGGATGAGCTTTCAAAGACCAAGGCCAAAAACCCTGAGCTTTTAAAGTCACTTCTCGACTTTGATTCTGTCGTATGTGAAGACGGCGAATTTTCAGGGCTTATAGAGCAGCTTGACCAACTCCGCGAAGAAAATCCTTTCCTTTTTGAAGAGGAGTCTACTGTTCCTAAATTTTCACGAAAGGCAAAATCTTGCGACCAGATTACAAAAAAAGATTTTGACGCTATGCCATACGCGCAGAGAGTCAGTCTTTTTTCAAAAAACCCTGCCTTATATAACGAACTTAAAGGCTAAATATTAAGAAAAGAGGTATATTTATGGCTATGACCACTATTTCAGATATTATCAATCCACAGGTTATGGCGGATATGATTTCTGCTAAAATCGAAAACAAAATTGTTGTTACTCCTTTTGCTAAGGTTGACGACTCATTAGTAGGCGTTCCAGGCGACACTATTACTGTTCCTCAGTATGCCTATATCGGCGATGCTGAATTTGTCGGTGAGGGCGAAACTGCCGAAACTTCTACTCTTACAGCGACTTCAACAACAGTTACAATCAAGAAGGCAATGAAGGCTGTTGAACTTACAGACGAAGTTGTTTTAGCCGGTTACGGCAACCCTGTCGGCGAGGCAAACACTCAGATTGCAAAGGCTATTGCATCTAAGGTTGACTCTGACGCTATGGACGCTCTTCTTACAGGAACTCTTTCTTATGAAAGCGAAAACACAATCAACTATAACGACATTATTGACGCTGTTGACATTTTTGAAGAAGAACTTAACTCAGAAAAGGTTATGTTTGTTCATCCAAAACAGATGACACAGCTTCGAAAGAGCGAACTTTTCATTTCTGCTGACAAATATACAGGCGAAACTGTTTTATACGGCGAAGTTGGTATGATCGCCAACATCCGTATTGTTATGTCCAAGAAAGTTAAGCTTAATGAAGAAGGAACTCACTACATCAACCCAATCATCAAGCTTCAGGAAAAGGGCGACGAGGACGACGCTCCTGCTCTTACAATTTATTTAAAGCGCGACACAAATGTTGAAACTCAGAGAAATACTCTCTCCCGTACAACTGCTGTTTCCGCCGATAAATTCTATACTGTTGCACTCTCTAACGCATCAAAGGTAGTTCTTGCTTCTTTCTTAAAAGAAGAAGCCTAAATTTTAGCTTATGAACTACGGCTTTTATAAATCAGCTTTCGGGGGGCAGGAAATTCCTCCCGAAAAGTTTAACCGATATTTATCCGGCGCAAAGGCCTACCTTACTTTATATTCAGGGGGGAGAGAAATCCCTTCTGAATACTCCGATAAAGTATCCTTTGCCCTTTGCGAAATTGCCGAGCTTCTGTTTCGTTTAAGCTCTCAAAGGGGAGTTAAAAGCGAAAACACAGACGGTTACAGCGCTACATACGACGCTGATTCCTTAAAGCTTGAAATTTCCGAAATTTTAAGCCTTTATTTAGGAGAAACAGACATTTTATTTAAGGGGGAAATCTGATGCTTACTAATTCATCTGCTACCCTTTATCACTATGACGAGGAAAAAGAAACCTGGATTCGTTCATACTTTCCCTGCGCTTTCGTATACCGAAGTGTCTCCTCGTCCCAAAGTCCTACTGCCTTTTCTCCTGAAACCCGAGCAGTAATCAGAATCCCAAACTATGCAAAAACGAAAATTGCCTTGGGGGATTATGTTTTAATCGGCAAGGGGGCGGAAGATATTCCTTCCTCTGCCCTTTGCCTTAAAGTTACTGCTTTTGCAGAAAACAATTTCGGCACAAACCCACATCTTAAAATTATTTGTGCCTGATAGGAGGATTTTATGTTTCTTGATATTATTTCAGATTTTTTATCTTCTTGCCCCTTATTTTCGGGGAAAAACATCATACAAAACTATCTTTCTCCTTCCCTCTCATCTGTCGGCATTTTTCAAGTTGCCGAAAACCCCATTTTAAAATCCTACACTGACGGCGGGGCTCTTTATCAGACCGTTTTTAAGATTATTTTAAGAGAGCCTTTGAGCCGTGAAAATAATTTTTCTTCATTTTATTCTTCCTTTTCTTCCTGGGTTGAGTCGGTAAACTTTCCTGCCTCTCTCCCAGCTTTGGGGGATAGTTTCTCCCCCGTTTCTTTATCCATTTTAAATAGCGGAAAGGTTTCTCCCTCTCCTTCTTTTTCGGAGATGGAAATCCTTTGCCGTTTCACATATACCAGATAATCCGTATCAGTCCGTACTACGGTAAAATCAAAACTGCGGACAGAAAGGTTTTTTGTTATGAGTAAACTTAAAAGAAGCGACAAGCTTGCTTTTCTCGGCATTAAAGACGGCGATACGGTTACTTATCACAGACTTATAAATTTTACCGAATTTGCCGTAAGTAAAAATCCCGTTAACTACTCTCGCCAATATGTTGACGAGGACTTTGAACGCAACGATGTTGTAAGCTATGCTCCTGCAATTTCATACAGCTTTGACTATGACAACAGTAATGCCGCCCACAAGATAATCGTTAATATAACCGACAACGAATTAGTTGGCGATAAGGCAATTGTTGATTTGGTTTTTGTT
>JAFQRU010000090.1 GCA_017409915.1 Clostridia bacterium | reverse complement strand
TATGACAAAGGGAATATCTCCGCTTGAAATGACAGCGGCTTACACTCCTTTTGTAAACGGCGGAATTTATACCGAGCCTTATATCTACACAAAGGTTTATGACAGAACAGGAGAGGTTGTTTTAGAAAGCAATCCTCATTCAAACAGAGCTTTAAGTCCACAAACTGCATATATTATGACTCAGCTTTTAAGAAGAGTTGTAACAAGCGGAACAGGAACTCTTGCAAACCTCTCAACAGGGGTTTTTGCAGGGGGTAAAACAGGAACAACCGATGACAATAAAGATAAATGGTTTATGGGCTTTACCCCTAACTATGTCTGCGGAATCTGGCACGGCTACGACAAGAACTCCGTTGTGTCAAGCAACACATCAGGAAGCCAGATAGCTTTCAGAATGGTTATGGATAAAGTTCACAGCCAGAAAAAAGCAAGGTCAATTTCCGTTCCTGACGGAATAACAATGCTTAGTGTCTGCAAGGATACGGGACTTTTGGCAAGTGAAGGATGTGAGGGAATTACCCTTCCGTTTACAGATAAAAATGCCCCCGATGAGTATTGCGAACATATAAGCGAGGAAGCTGTTTTAGACGAAGATGGAGAGGTTGTTGATATTGACACTTCTCAGGATGTAGTTATAGACCCTGCGGCGTAAAATTTGCCCGACTGTTTTTATTGCAGTCGGGCTCTTTTAATTCCTTGGTTTTACTTGACGAAACCGCAAAAAAATGGTAAAATAACTAAGAAAAATGATAGATTTGATTTAAACGGGCCTATGGTATGGATGCGGAGGTAAATAAATTGGAAAAACTATTAAAAGCAGTTGAAAAAAACGAAAAACTTATCCTTGATACGCAAAAGTATGTATGGGAAAATCCTGAAACGGGATATAAGGAGTTTAAAACCTCTGCATACCTTGAAAAAGTTTTCAAGTCTATGGGCTATGAGATTACCAAAGCAAAAGATATACCCGGATTTTACGCCGTTCTTGATACAGGCAAGGAAGGCCCCGAGGTTTTGATTTTGGGGGAACTGGACAGCGTAATCTGCCCTGAACACCCTGAGGCTGACAAAGAAACGGGTGCAGTTCACGCCTGCGGTCATAATGCCCAGTGCGGAACACTTGTGGGAATTGCGGCGGCTCTTAAAGAAGAAGGGGCTTTGGATGGCCTCTGCGGTAAAATTAAGCTTTGTGCAGTTCCTGCCGAAGAGCTTCTGGAAATTGAATTCAGAACTGGTCTTATAAAAGAGGGCAAAATCAAATATTACGGCGGAAAAACAGAATTTATGCACCGAGGATTTTTTGATACAACGGATATTGCCTTTATGTTCCATACGGATAATAGGCTTTCTGTTGATAAGGGGTCTGTCGGAATTATTGCAAAACAGCTTACCTATGAGGGAGTGGCGGCTCACGCAGGGGCAGCCCCCTGGGACGGAAGAAATGCCCTTTATGCCGCAACTTGCGGTCTTAACGCTGCAAACGCCCTGAGAGAAACCTTTAAGGAAGAAGATATAATAAGATTTCATCCTATAATGACATCGGGTGGGGATATGGTAAATTCCATTCCTTCTTCGGCAAGAATTGAAAGCTATGTAAGAGGAAGAACTTATGGTGCTATGCAGGATGCCAGCAGGAGAATAAATCAGGCTCTTTGCGGAGCGGCTCTCTCCCTTGGAACAAATGTGGATATAACCGATTCTCCGGGGTATGCCCCTCTTGAAAACAGTAGCGAAATGATAGACCTTTTAAAAGAAGCGGTATCGTGGGCTGTGCCTGATGAAAAGGTTTTTGAAACAGGCGTGGTCTTGTCAGGAAGTACGGATATGGGCGACCTTTCACAGGTTATGCCCGTTGTTCATCCATACACCAAAGGCTCAAACGGAAAGCTTCATAAAAAGGATTTCTGTATTGACGACCCGGCCAAGGCCTCAATAGAGCCTGCAAAAATCGGACTTGCCATGATATATCTGCTCTTATGGGATAACGCCAAAAGAGCGAATGAGATTAAAAAAGGTTTCAAACCTAATTTTGGGTCTATAAAGGAATATCTTGCCTATATCGATTCTCTTAATGTAAGCGGAAAGAGGATTGAATATAAAGATGGCGAGGCGGTTATAAAATTAGGTTAATTTAAACGGAAGCGGAGATAGTATGTTTTTATCAGACGGATGGAAAGATTATGAATTAATAGATGCCGCAAACGGCGAAAAGCTTGAAAGGTGGGGGAATATTATATTAAGACGCCCCGACCCTCAGATTGTCTGGAATGTGCCAAAAGCTGAGCGTTCAAAGCTTTGGGATAAAGCGGACGCCACCTATATAAGAAGCAACAGCGGCGGCGGACATTGGGAGTATAATAAAAAGGTTCCTGAAAAGTGGGATATTTCCTATAAGGAGCTTACTTTCGGTATAAAGATGATGGGCTTTAAGCATACAGGTCTTTTCCCTGAGCAGGCGACAAACTGGGACTGGTTTTCGGATATTATAAGAAAGTCAGGAAGAAAAGATGTTAAGGTTTTAAACCTTTTTGCCTATACGGGCGGCGCTTCAATGGCGGCCCTTTCAGCAGGAGCCTCAGTTTGCCATGTTGACGCCTCAAAGGGAATGGTAACTTGGGCGAAAGAGAATGCAGTTTTATCAGGGATAGCCGACCGTCCTATAAGATTCATTGTTGACGATGTTAAGAAGTTCGTTGAGAGAGAAATCCGCAGAGGCAATAAATATGACGGAATTATAATGGACCCTCCCTCATACGGCAGAGGCCCGTCAGGCGAGGTTTGGAAGATAGAGGACGAGCTGTTTGGACTTATCAATCTTTGTATGGATGTTATGTCAGAAAGTCCGCTGTTCTTCTTAGTGAATTCATATACAACGGGACTTTCGGGAAGCGTAATGGAGAATATATATAAACTTACACTTAAAAAACGCTTTGGCGGAGAAAGCAAAACTGACGAAATCGGTCTCCCCATAACAACGGGCGGACTTGTTCTTCCTTGTGGATACAGTTCAAGGTGGAACAGATAAACGGAAGGAATAGAAAATGGACACTGTTATAAAAACACAAAACCTGAAATTTTCATACAATGATGAGGATACGGGGGAGGTTATACCCGTCCTTCGCGGAATTGACCTTGAAATTCACGAGGGCGAGTTTGTGGCAATCCTGGGGCATAACGGCTCAGGAAAGTCAACCCTTGCTAAACACTTCAATGCAATCAATATCCCAACAGAGGGAGAGGTTGCGGTTTTTGGAATGAAAACCTCTGACGAAAGCCTTTTATATTCCATAAGGCAAAGAGTCGGAATGGTTTTCCAAAACCCCGATAACCAGCTTGTGGCAAGCATCGTTGAAGAGGATGTTGCCTTTGCCCCTGAAAACTTAGGGGTTAAACGGGAAGAGATAATTGAGCGGATTGACTATGCCTTAAAAGCAGTTAATATGGAAGCTTTCCGTCATCACGCCCCGCATATGCTCTCAGGCGGGCAAAAGCAGAGGATTGCAATTGCAGGTGTTCTTGCGATGAAGCCTGATATTATTGTTTTGGACGAGCCAACAGCTATGCTTGACCCAAGGGGAAGACGAGAGATAATAAAAACCGTCAAAGACCTTAATAAAACGGAAAATATGACCG
>JAFQRU010000013.1 GCA_017409915.1 Clostridia bacterium | reverse complement strand
TGACTATAACTATATTATTTCTTATTTCAATTTTAATATTCCAAGGGGCGATAATCCTAAGGTTCTATAACGAAAAGAAGAGGTTTTCAGGAGAACTTAAAAAGTTCAAAAACACAGATGCTTTATATAAAATGGCATATACAGACGATTTGACAGGCCTTTATAACAGAGCTGCTTTTCATAAACATTCTTTGAGTTTTGAAGTAGGGGGAAGAGGCAAGGATTCCATAATTGTATTGTTTGATGTCGATGATTTTAAAAAAATAAACGACACGCAAGGTCATCTTGCGGGAGATGAGGTTTTAAAAGAAGTTTCGGAAATTCTGACAAAAGTTTTTTCGTTTCCTGATTGCAAAGTTTATAGAATAGGCGGAGATGAGTTCGCGGTTATGACAAAAGGTATTGATGAGGATGCGGTTATAAATGTGCTCATTGGGATGCAAAAATGTTTGGAAAAAGAAAGTACCATAAGACTTTCTAAAGGATATGCAATAATAAACGGCGATATTGATAAAGCGTTTGATGAAGCGGACCAGATGCTTTATGCGGACAAGTTAAGAAAAAATATTCATAAATAAAAAAGACACCGACTGGTGTCTTTTTTATTGTTTGCAGATTATGGGTTTTTTGCTGAGTTTTTATATTCAGTCGGTGTCATATTTGAAACTTTTTTGAAAACTGTTGAGAAATAGTGAGGATTATCAAAGTCGAGCAAGTCTGAAATCTGAGTAAAGTTATACTTTTCTTCTCTTATAAGCTTTTTTGCCTCGCGGATTTTATTTTTAAGGATATACTCTAAAATTGTATAACCTGAAACCGACTTGAAAATTTTTGATATATATGTTCGGGAATAATTCAGCTTATCACAAAGGTCCTGGACGGAAATTTTAGTATAAGTATTTTCTTCGATGAGCTGTATTATCTGGGAAACAAGGTGGTTTTCCATACTTTCTTTTGAAGGAAAAATCTTTAAATCACGATTGTCACTTTCACTTCGGATAAGCATTATGAGAAATTGTTCAAGATAAGTTTTAATCATCTGTTGTCCGCCGATTGGCGGATTCTCTTTAAGCTCAAGCTTTATATCCGAAGTCCTCATAGAGTTAAAGGTCTCGGAATATTCTTCGATGATAGTTCCAATATGTTTTTTGAGCTTTGAGGGGACTGTCATTGTTTTTCCTTTGAAAAAGCTCATCGCCTCGGAGGAGGAAACAAAGGAAATAACAAAAACATTGGCGGAAGCGTCCCTGGCGGTTTCAATAGTATGGAACTCGTTTGGCTTATGGAAAATAACCTCTCCCTGTTTTAAATAAAAATCCTTATTATTGGCTTTTATCTTAACATTACCGGCATCAATGTATACCATCTCCCAAAAGTTGTGGCTTTCCCCGTCGTAAACATAATTTTTATCAAACTCATAATAATGAATGGTAACTATTTTTGTAATGTTTATAAGATTTGCGATTTTATGTTTTATATAATTTAATCCCATTTAAAAACTCCTTGTTTACAAAATTATACCTTTTGAATAAAAAAATATATTCCAAAGCTCATATTTGTATTTTATCATATTAGTAACAAATAATCAAGGAGGTTTTTTGTATGAAAAAAGGTATAAGTATTTGGTCCTTTGCGGAAACAGACCTTAAAAAGTGTATGCTTCTTGCAAAAGATGCAGGGTTTGACGGAATTGAACTTGCTCTTGACGAGCACGGAATGGTTTCAATGGACTCAACAGAAGAAGACATCAAAAAAGTAAAAGCTATGGCGGATGAGATAGGCTTAGAGCTTTATAGCCTTGCAAGCGGACTTTACTGGACATATAATTATACATCGGCAAATGAAGAAAATGTTAAAAAGGCAAAGGAAATAACAAAGAAGCAGTTGCAGGTTGCCGCTTGGCTTGGTTGTGACACAATTCTGGTTGTTCCGGGTGCTGTTGAGGTTGCTTTTGACCCGGGCGAGATTGTTGAGTATGACACAGCATATGAGAGAGCTTTATCTGCACTTCGCGAACTTGCCCCTGTGGCAGAGAAACTTGGCGTTCATATTGGAGTTGAAAATGTATGGAACAGATTTTTGCTTTCTCCAATGGAAATGGCACAGTTTATTGACGAAGTGGGAAGTGAATATGTAGGCTCATATTTCGATGTCGGAAATGTGTTATTCTCAGGCTATCCGGAGCAGTGGATTAAGATTTTAAATAAGAGAATTAAAAAGGTTCACTTTAAGGATTACAGACGGGCAGCAGGGGATTTACACGGCTTTGTTGACCTCCTCGCAGGAGAAGTTAACTGGCCGAATGTTATGGCACAGTTTGATAAAATCGGCTATGACGGTTGGGTTACAGCGGAAATGCTCCCGCCGTATACACATTATCCTGAGGCTATTCTTTATAATACATCTTATTCAATGGACAAAATTTTAGGGAGGAAATAATTATGTTAAAGGTTGGATTAATCGGTTGCGGATTTATGGGAACAATGCACGCTAACTGCTACAAAAATATAGAGGGTGTTGAGGTTGTGGCTTTTGCTGATTTAAGACGCGAATGTGCAGAGAAATTGGCAGAGGGAACAAAGGCTGAAATTTATGCTGACGGCTACGACTTAATAAATAATGCAGATGTTGATGTTATCGATATCTGTCTTCCAACATATCTCCACAGCGAATATGCAATCGCTGCTATGGATAAAGTAAAATATGTTTTCGTTGAAAAGCCTGTTGCACTGACTAAAAAGCAGGGAGCGCAGATGATTAAGGCTGCTAAGAAAACAGGCGCAAATGTTCAGGTTGGTCAGGTTATAAGATTCTGGGATGAATATGTTAAGCTTGCTGAAATTATTAAGTCAGGTGAGCTTGGCAAAATTTTAAATGCTAATTTCAGAAGATTAAGTCCAATTCCGACATGGGGCTGGAATGACTGGCTCTTAAAGAATGAGCTTTCAGGCGGAGCGGCTCAGGATTTACATATCCACGATATGGACTATGTTCTTTCCCAGTTCGGCAAACCAAACAAAATTAAATCAGTTAAGAATATAGCAGGGGAACAGGCTTCATACATTAATTCTCTCTTGGTTTATGACGATTTCGTTGTAAGCGTTGAGGGAACATGGGCTCTTCCGGGGACACATCCTTTTGAAGCAACATTCAGAGTTGTGTTTGAAAAGGGTGTTGTTGAAAATGCAGGCGGTAAGTTTATGCTTTATACAACCGATAAGGCGGAAGAAATCAAGATTGAAAAGCAGGAAGTTGCGGGAGACGGCTTTGAAGGCGGAAATGTTTCTGACTTAGGCGGATACTATAACGAGCTTGTATACTTCACAGACTGTGCAAAGAATAACACAAAAGTTGAAAGAGCAATATTATGTGATGGAGCATCTTCCCTTAACTATGTATTGGAGGAAATAAAGAATGCTTAGGGTAGGAATTGTAGGATGCGGAAATATTTTTACAATGCACGCAACAAGCGCCCATCATTTGGAAAATTCACAAATAGTTGGCGTTTGCGATATTAAAAAGGATCGTGCCGATAAGGCCGCGGCAAAATATAACTGCAAAGCTTATTATGATTATAAGGAAATGATAAACAAGGATAATATTGATGTTGTCCATGTTTGCGTTCCTCATTATCTCCATCCTATTATTTCAAAATATGCAATCGAAGCAGGGGTTCATGTTCTTTGTGAAAAGCCAATGAGCATAAAGTATGAAGATGGTCTTAGAAATGTCGAACTTGCAGAGAAAAACAATGTCAAATACGGGATTATCTTCCAGTGCAGATATAACGATGCATCAAAGCTTGTTAAAGAAAAGATTGAAGACGGCACGCTGGGAAAAGTAATTTCAGCAAGAGTTGTTTTGACTTGGTGCAAGCCTGATGAATATTACAGCCTCTCCGATTGGAAAGGCACATGGGAGAAAGAGGGCGGCGGTGTTTTAATCGACCAGGCAATCCATTCTGTTGACCTTGCCAACTGGTTTATAAATGACGAAGTTGAAAGTGTTCAGGCTCATCTTTCTAACCGTGGGCACTCCATTATGGAAGTTGACGATACAGCGGAAGGTTTTATAAGATATAAAAACGGAGCAACCCTTGGTTTTTGGGCAATGAATAACTATGGCTGTGACGACCCTATTGAGATAAGACTTCTCTGTGAAAACGGAAAGGTCATAATGGATTATGACAATGCCGAAATCATTATGAATGACGGCAGTTGTTTCAGCGCAAAAACTTCCGTTGACCCTGATGTTGTTTATGAAGACGGCAAGGATTACTGGGGATTTCAGCATATCCGCCAGATTGCAGATTTCTATAAAGCTGTTGAAACTGACACTGAGCCTGCCATAAGCGGAAGAGAAGCTCTTAAAATTCAAAAGCTTATTTGCAATATCTATGAAGTAGGCACAAAGAACTTTGAGAAAAGTAATTAATAAAGAAATCCCGGGATAACCGGGATTTTTTATTGACAAAGAGAAAAAGGGGTGATAGAATTTATTTTGAAAAGGACTCTATGACGGGAGGTAAAAAAGAATGAAATATTTCAAATGGAAAATATGGCTTATAACAAGCGTTGTTTGCCTTTTGCCTATACTTTTAGGTCTTGCTCTGTGGGAAAAACTCCCCGAAACGCTGGCAATTCATTTTAATATATACGGAGAGCCTGACAATTTTGCCTCAAAAGGCTTTGTTGTTTTCGGGCTGCCTTTTTTGATGGTGGTGTTGCAAACTGTCGGCTGTTTTGTAAATGACATAAATGCACATAAATACGGAGAAAAATCCAAAATTGATAGAGTTATCAAGTGGCTTGTTACATTTGTTACGTTGGCATTATATGTAGCAACACTGGGATATGGACTCGGCTGGAATTTTGATATGAGAAAAGTTGCAGGTGTTCTGGTAGCGGCTATTTTGATGGTTATAGGTAATTATCTGCCGAAATTCGACTATATCAAAAATTATGATTTAAGCACTGAAAAAGCCAAGAAAATCAATCGCTTTATCGGTTTTGCAACAGTCATTATGGGGGTTCTCTTCCTTATAAGTGTATTTCTCCCGCCAATCTGGACGGTTGTTTGCCTGATTTTGTTAATTCCTTATGCAATTATCAGTGCGATTTATGGAATAGTGGAGGGGCGAAAATAAAATGATTATAAGACGAGCAAAAGAAAAAGATTTAAATGATATAAACAAGCTTCTTTGTCAGGTGCTTATGGTGCATCATAATGGAAGACCCGATATATTTAAGCCGAACTCAAAAAAATATACCGACGAGGAACTTCTAAAAATTATTGCCGATGATGAAAGACCGATTTTCGTAGCAGAAGATGAGGGAGAGGTTACAGGATATGCCTTTTGTATTATTGAGCAGCATAAAGATAACAATATTTTGACCGATATAAAAACTCTTTATATTGATGACCTCTGTGTCGACGAAAGTGCAAGGGGACAGCATATAGGCAAGGAATTATATGAATATGTCCTTGATTTTGCAAAGAAAGAGGGTTTTTATAACCTGACCTTAAATGTCTGGTCTTGTAATACGGACGCCCTTAAATTCTACGAAAAAATGGGACTTGTCCCTCAAAAAATAGGAATGGAAAAGATACTATAAAAAATAGGTTGTCGATTTTGACAACCTATTTTTTCATATATTCTTTTGGGGATAGTCCCGTTTCCTTTTTGAAGGCATTTGAGAAATAATAAATGTTCTCAAAACCGCACCGGACGGCAACCTCGCTTATGGTAAATAAATTGGATTTAAGCAGGTTTTTGGCCTTATTTATCCGAAGATGATTTATGTATTTTTTGGGAGAAGTTTTTGTGTGTTCAAGGAAAAGTCTTTTAAAGTGAGTAAGACTGTATCCGCTTATCTCGGAAAGCTCATCTAAGGTTATTTTGTTGCAGTAATTCTGGTTTATAAAGACGATAACTCTCTCAATTTCAGGCTTTGAAAAAACGATAGGATTATTCTCTTTAATGATGTCGCAAACAAGGGGATAAATATATCCTTTAACATAAAACTGCTTGTATTCATCATTCATAGTGAAAAGCCTGTAAGCATTTTTGAAAATTTCCTCTGCCTCAGGTTTGTTGGCCTGATAAACAGAGAAGAAATGGGAAATCTCCGCGGAAAAGGACATAGATATAAAGGCGTAGTTTTCGTCTCCTATAACTTTAACTTCGTGGTCGTTGGCAGGGGCAAGGAGAAGAATATCTCCTTTTTTCGAGATCATTTTTTCGTTTTCAAAGCAGAAAGCCGCCGAGCCTTCCAAAATATAAACCAATCTGTATGTATTTTTCTTGGAAATAGAGTAGCTGCTGTTTGGCGGATATGACCTTTTTACAACAAACTCAATATTATCAACGACAAAATTAAACATCTGAGTTTCCCCCTGTTCTTTCTAACAATAATATATCAAATAAAGGGAAAACTGTCAATAAGGTTATGGACTTTTTTTATAAAAAATAGGCTTTTTTCTATATTGTTTTATATAGTTCTTTAAATTATAATGAAGATAATAAGAAAAATGACGAAAGATAAAGCTTTCGGGAGGGACTAATAATGGAGATATATAAAGACTCTTTTTTACTGACAACACCTATGGCGAAAAAACTGTATAATAACTGCGCCAAGAAGTTGCCAATTATTGACTACCACAACCATTTATCCGTTGACGATTTGATAAAGGACAGAAAGTTTAACAATATTTATGAGCTTTGGCTTGAATCTGACCCTTACAAGCACCGTGCAATGAGAATCTGCGGTATTCCTGAAAAATATATAACAGGAAAAGCAACAGGATATGAGAAGTTTGAAAAGTGGTGTGAGATTTTTCCATCCCTTGTTGGAAACGCTTTGTTTGACTGGTCATTAATGGAACTTGACCGTGTGTTTGGAATAAAGGATATCCCAAGCCCGAAAACTTGCAAGAAGATTTGGGATAAAGCAAATGCAATGCTTTCAAAAGATGGATTTTCAGTTCAAGCAATTCTTAAAAAGTTTAATGTTGAATATATTGCGCCTTGCGTAGCTTTAACTGACGAGGTAAAGAGCCTTAAAGAAAAAGCTAACTGCTCTTTCTCTGTCCGATGCGATGACTTTTTAAGCGTGAAGAAAGAGGTTTTTGAAAAACTGGCTAAGGTATGCAAAACAGAAATTGTTGACCTTGCGTCCTTAACCGAGACTCTGGTAAAGAGAATAAAGTATCTTAAAAAGAATGGACTTAATTTTGCAGACCACTCATTAGATAACGGATTTATTTACATAAAGGATGACGGCAAGAACGATAAACGCTTTAAAGACCTTTTAAAAGGAAAAGAATTAAAGGATGAAGATAAAAACGCCCTTATCTGTCAGCTCCTTCGAATCTTAGGCGGAATATATGCGAAGAACAAAATTGTTATGCAGCTTCATATGGGAGCTCAGAGAACAACAAGTTCAAGACTTCGCGCCGTTGCAGGTCCGGCTGGCGGATATGCAGGAATAGGCAACAGCGTTGATTCAAAGTCTGTTGTTGAATTCTTAAACGATTTAGAAGAGGCAGAGGGACTTCCTAAAACATTATTGTTCTGTTTAAACCCTGTTGACAACGCTCTCCTTTCAATACTCAGCGGTTCTTTCTCCAAAGACGGAGTAGACGCTATCGTAAGTGAAGGTCCTGCCTGGTGGTGGTGCGA
>JAFQRU010000089.1 GCA_017409915.1 Clostridia bacterium | reverse complement strand
TCATTTGCTTTTTTAATGGACAAACCGATTTTACCGTTTTCAACAGAAACGACTTTAACCTTAACTTCTTGTCCAACCTTTAAAAACTTGCTTACATCATCAACAAATTCAGAGGCAACCTCTGAAATATGAACAAGCCCTGTTTGTCCGTCGGGGAGCTCCACAAAAGCCCCGAAAGCAACCACACCTGTGACCTTACCATTTTGTATGCTTCCAATTTCCAACTGCATCGTGCGAAAAAATCCTCCTTAAATCAAGCCCATATACGAAACTCTTTTATTTCGTAACATCAATATAGATGCGTTCATCACCTTTTACATATCCCAAAAGCTCACGAGCTTTTTGTTCTTTATATTCATCCGTATTAACAAGTTCAAGTTCTTCGTTGAGACGGGCATTTTCCGCCTTTGCAGCCGATATCATGCTTTCACATTCTTTAACTGTTTTTTGCTTCTGAATCATAGAAACCTGCTGAGTTGCAAGATGGTAAAGGGCATACAAAACAAAGCCAATAAAAAGCATTCTGAGCACAATTTGCTTAATATCAACTGCCTTTTGTTTCTGTTTTGCCATGCTCCCACCCCTTTTCTACGATAAATAACATTATACTTAATTATATTATATATTAATGAATTTGCTTTGTCAACAATTATTCTCATTTTTTTCGCAATATATTTCCTATGTTCTTTGCCGTGATTTTCCCCCGTATTTTAAGGAATTTTATACCTTTTCCCGAATACCAGAAAACCACTTTGCAAGGTCTTGAAATTACCCTGGCAATCATCATAACCGGTTTTATGATTATCTTCAAAAATTTCGCAAAGATTCTTGCAAAAAAACTTATTATGATACATCCGATTTTTACCCATCTGTCCTTTACGATGAAAATATAAAGCATAATTCCAAGCAAAAGGCCCACAGCTGTTTGCCATCTTATTTCTCCGTCGTTTTTAAGATAGGTTATATAAAAAACCAAGACTGCTGAAAGAGCGGAAAACAGGATATCTTCGAGGTTTACAAGAAAATCAGGGCAAGGAAAAAGTCTTCGGCTTATCCTTAAAAAGTCATATAAAAACATTAAAAATCCGCCACAGAGGGCCATATAGAGAAAATAGGGAAACTGATTTTCAAACCACATAATGCTACCTTAAAAGTTTGCCGAAGAAACCGCCCTTAGACTGCATCGCATTACTGTAAGTCAAGGAGTCAATTTCTCCTTCCACCCACAGTTCTCCGTCGTCAACGCTTAGCCGATTTATATGCAAATCCTTCCCCTTGATGCACAAAAGGCCCTCGGATGTATATGCCAGAATCTCATTTTCATTAAAGCTGTCTATGTCTTCAACTCCCGTTAAAAACAGCTTTTCCCTGCTTTCCATTGTCATTTTATGTATCATTTTTTTAGTCTCTTCCATATATCATACCTCCACTGAATTCTATGAAATTCTTGCCCGTTATATGTTAGATTGCCAAATATAAAAATTTTTTCCATCTACTTTTTTCTATTGAAATTTACATAGAATTGTGATATATTATATTCACACTCCCTGCAGTGTTCGTATTCACGGCATAAATGTAAAACCAACAAATTTTATTAGGGAACTGTTTCTCCGGATGCGGCGCACATGCCTCCCGCTTTGCGGCCAGTGGACTTGTAATGTATCCGGGACGATACCCACCTGCTACGCAGGTTTTTACTTTTTTCCGTCTACGGCACAGGCGGGGAGCTTTTTTGCTTAAAAACCTTGACAATTTTCAACTATTGTTATACAATATAATAGTATAAATTTGTTTATGGGGAAACTTTGTCTATGAGAGTTATTTCCGGAACGGCGAGAGGTCTTAAACTTCTTGCTCCTGAGGGGCTTAATACCCGTCCTACAACTGATAGAGTTAAAGAATCAATCTTCAATATTTTAATGCCCTACCTCCCTTGTGAAAATGTTTTAGACCTTTTTGCAGGAAGCGGCGCTATGGGAATTGAAGCGCTCAGCCGAAGATGCAACAGTTGCACTTTTATCGAAAAGGATTCCTCCTCTTTTGAAATTATACATAAAAATACAGAAAAGGCTCGTGTTCTTTCTTCTTCAAAAATTCTTAAAGCTGACTCTTTGAAATTTCTCAGAGGATGCAAGACACAGTTTGATATAATATTTCTCGACCCGCCTTATAACCAAGGACTTCTCGCTCCTGTTTTTGAGATTATTTCTGAAAACAATCTTTTAGCAGAGAATGGTGTTATCGTTTGCGAAACTGAGGATAAGGGCGAGACAGTAGAAAACGACAATTTTGTTTGCATAAAGCAGGCAAAATACGGAAAAACCATTGTTTCCTTTTTTAAAAAGGCAAAGTAGTGGAGTTGATTTTATGAACATCGCGGTATATCCCGGCAGTTTTGACCCCTGCACAAATGGTCATTTAGACATTATCAGAAGAACATCTTCTCTTTTCGACAAGGTTATCGTTGCGGTTTTATGCAACTCAGGGAAGAAACCACTTTTTACCGCCGAAGAAAGAGTTGATATTATAAAAAAAGTTACCGCCGACATCGAAAATGTTGAAGTTATCAGCTTTTCAGGACTTCTGGTGGACTGCATTAAGGAAAACAATGCAAAAACAGTTATAAAGGGACTTCGTGCTGTTTCGGATTTTGAATATGAATTTCAGATGGCTCTTACCAATCGCAGACTTGACAGCGAGGTTGAAACCCTTTTCATTCCTGCAAGTACTGAGTATATGTTTTTAAGTTCCAGTATTGTCAAGGAAATCGCTTCTTATGACGGCGACCTTAAAGGACTTGTTCCGGACGAGCTTATCCCCGTTATAAAATCCCGTTTTAATTAGTTAATAATTTAGATTTATATACAGACAAACAGGAGGGTTTAATATGGACGCTTTAGAATTACTTGAAGAATTGGAAGATATAGTTGACAAAGGTGTTGCCGTTCCTTTCTCAGGAAGATGCCTTTTAGACAAGGACGAGCTTTTAGAAGTTCTTGCCGAAATCAAGCTTAAGCTTCCTGAAGATTTAAAACAGGCAAAATGGATTAAGGAAGAAAGAGAAAGAATTATTGCTGACGCTAAAACAGAAGCAAATAATCTTATCAAGACTGCAAATGACCAGATAATTGCTATGGTTGATGAAAACGAAATTACCAAAAAGGCAAAGGTTCAGGCTTCTGAAATTGTTGATGCAGCAAATTCTCAGGCTTTCTCAACAAAGACTTCTTCTTACGAATATGCTGACTACTTACTTGAAAATGTTGAAAATGTTGTTGTTAACACAATCAAGGATTTAGAACAGTGTATCAACATCGTTAAGAGCAATCGCGCTGACATGAAAAAGAAATAAGAAAAAAGCACCTCGCTAAGAGGTGCTTTTATTTCATCTTTTTTAAATATTCAAGGGTTTTAAACTCTGTTCCTAAGTGCATCCTGAGATATATCTCACTCAGAGAGTTCAGATACTCACAAAGTTTGTCGCTTATTTCAAAAGACAGGACTTTTGAAAGCTCTGCATTTTCTATGTATTTTATTGCTTCTTTAATGTTTCGGCTTATTTCTGCCACCCCTGCATAGTCTTTCCCGCAGTTTTTGCAAAGTCCCACGCCTCTTCCCAAATCAAGATAGGAAACCTCTTCTGCTCCGCAGGAGGAACATTTTTCTAAATCGGGAGCATAGCCTTCCAAAACCGCTGTTTTCCATTCGAAAACAGTTTTTATTTTATCAAAATTCGCGTCCTTTTTGGAAAGAGCATAAAACATATTGAGAATAAGTCTTAAAAATTCGGGATTTTCTTCGTTTTCCATAACTATATGGTTTGCAACATCGCAAAAATATGAGGCATAGACAATCCCCATAAGGTCTTCCCTTAAATTTTTAAACGGCTCTATAATGTCTGCTTCGTTTATATGATAGAGTCCCTTTTCGCTGCCTTTAAAAAGCACAAAGGAGCTGTAAGAAAAAAGCTGGAGCGAGGGCAATGCCTTTCCCTTTCCGCCCTTATACTTATTGGTTATGGCGGAAATTTTGCCCAGTTCCGGGGAGATAATGGTTATAATACGGCTATTGTCGCCATACTTTACTTCCTTCGTTATAAGGCCTGTCGCATTTACAAGCTTCAACCTTTTCCTCCCCCTCTTTCTTTTGTTCCTTATATTTGAGGTAAACCTCAATGTCACCTGTCTCGCAAAAAACATCCCATAAAAGATTTTTGTCCATCTCGTTTACCTCCGAATCTTGTTTAATATTATTATTTTCGGAAGTAACCTATCTATACTGTCAATATATGTTATTCAAAGCCGATGGTGTTCATAAATCTTTCTTTGTTTCGCCAGTCTTCATTGACTTTTACCCAAAGTTCAAGGTAGACGCGGCTCCCTAAGAACTTTTCAATATCCGCTCTTGCACGGCTTCCAATCATTTTAAGTTTTTCTCCGCCTTTGCCTATAATAATGGCTTTGTGGCTGGCTCTTTCGCAATAAATCGCCGCAAGGATTTCATAGGTTCCGTTCTTTTTACGCTCCATCTTTTCAATCTCAACAGCAATTCCGTGGGGAACTTCCTGATTTAAAAGTCTTAAAGCTTTTTCACGGATAAATTCAGCCACAATCTGTCTTTCAGGCTGGTCTGTTATTAAATCATCAGGGAAGAATTTCGGGCCTTCCTTTAAGAAGCTTTTAACCTCTTTTAAAAGCTCATTTATATTATTCCCTTTCTGCGCTGAAACGGGCACAATCCCTGCAAAGTCATAGAGGCCTTTGAGCCTGTCCAGAACAGGAAGCAATTTAAGTTTTGGCACTGTATCAATCTTATTTACCACCAAAATAACAGGAATCCCTGCGGTTTTAAGGCCCAAGAGCGCCTTTCTTTCGCTTTCATATTCATTTTCATATAAATTGCAATCCACAATATAAAGAAGGACATCTATATCCTGAGTTGCGGTATAGATATACTTCTCCATTTTCTCTCCAAGCTTATTTTTTGGTTTGTGGATTCCCGGGGTGTCGATTAAAACCATCTGGCAATCGTCCTCTGTATGAACACCCATAATCTTTGTTCGGGTGGTCTGAGGCTTGTTTGACACAATGGCAACCTTTTCCCCTATTATTTTATTAAGCAGGGTGGATTTCCCCGCATTGGGACGCCCCACTATTGCAATAAATCCTGATTTCATTTGTTTACCTCGTTAGTTTATTTATACGCTTATTATACTTGTTTAAAAATCAATTGTCAACCTTCTTTCTCCGAAGAGACACCACCAAAATTAAAATAATTATTGCTGTTCCAAGAGAGATTTCCCACGGGCTTTTCGTATTTAATGAACTAAATGTTATATTGGCTGTCATTTCACTTATTGGGACAAACATAAGGAAAACTTTCGTTATGCAAAAAGCGAGGACGCCCTGGATGGTTTTCCCTATAAGATAGAGCTTTGGGGATAGGTTTGTTTTTCTTATTATGCTTAAAACCTGCAAGATTACGGAAAGGGATGAAAAGGCGATTACCCCTGATACTATGGGAAGTTTTTCGTTAAGGCTCATTTCTAGCCCTATAACCTTTTCCGTTCCGCCTGTTATTTCCATAAGACCGTGCATTAAAGGAGTTATATTAAGCTTAGACAGAGCCTTTCCCGCAACGCAAAAGAAAATTACATATCCGCAGACTAAGACTATACTATCCGTGGATTTGGCAACAGCCTCGGTTATGGCGCTTATTATATCCTTTTTTTCACAAGTAGGAAGAGACAAGACCTCTTCCTCTTTTGTTTTATAAAACCTCATTATTATCCCTGTTAAAAAGGCAGAAAGGATATGTATTATATATAAATATCTTCCTATGGCTACATTTCCTATCATCCCGGCGCCTACTGCCCCTAAGATAAACATAGGCCCTGAATTATTACAAAAGGCAAGAAGTTTTTCGCTCTCGCTTTTCGAGCATTCTCCGCTTGAATATAAATCCGTAACACATTTTGCGCCTACGGGGTATCCGCTTAAAATACCCATAACAAAAGGGAGGGCGCCTCTTCCCGAAACATTAAACAGAGGCTTCATGAATGGAGAGAAAACCTTACCGAGAGGGCGGGCAAGACCTAGGCCCGTTATAATTCCGCTGCACACAAAAAACGGAAAAAGAGACGGGATAACCGTATCAAGACACAAGAACACTCCGCTAAGGCCTGCGTCAATACATTCCTTAGGGAAAAGAACAAGGACGATGATAAGCCAGATAACTCCGCCCGTTGCCACGATTTTTAGAAATTTTTCCACTTTAATACACGCCCTTTCCCTCTTATTATATTCATTAAATCCCTGACATAAGCATAAAATTTCATATATGATATTTTGAAAGGTCGCTTTTATTTATGAGAAAAAGAGATACCTCTCCTCCTAAGAAAACCGCAAGAGAAAAGCTCGCCGATTCTCTGGAAATGTCAAAGGAGATTATTCTTAACACGGCAAGGATTGAAGTTATCGGGAATCGGGAGATAACAGTTGAAAATTATCTTGGGATTTCAGAATATTCCCCCACTTGCATAAGTCTTTTGGTTAACCCCTCAAACATAAAAATCTGCGGAGAAAACCTTGAAATTAAAACTATGACAAAGGACTTTATCTATGTTATGGGAACAATTTCCTCAGTTTCTTTTGCTGTCGGGAGGGAAAAATAGTGATTGTTAAGCTTATTTCATATTTAAAAGGATATGTTAAAATCAGCGCCAAGGGATATTTCCTTGAGCGTTTTT
>JAFQRU010000088.1 GCA_017409915.1 Clostridia bacterium | reverse complement strand
GATGCAGTTGTTGTTTCTTCTCAGCACGATGAGACAGTCGATATGGAACTTCTCAGAAAAGAGATAAAGGAAAATGTTATTGACCCTGTTATCCCGAGTGAGCTTATGGATGATGAAACAAAGATTTTCATTAACCCAACAGGCAGATTCGTAATCGGCGGACCTCAGGGAGACTCAGGACATACAGGAAGAAAGATTATTGTTGACACTTATGGCGGATACGCTCGTCACGGCGGCGGTGCTTTTTCAGGAAAGGACCCGACGAAGGTTGACAGAAGTGCGGCTTATGCGGCAAGATATGTTGCTAAAAATATCGTTGCGGCAGGCCTTGCGAAGAAATGCGAAGTTCAGCTTGCCTATGCAATCGGTGTGGCTCAGCCTGTATCTCTTAGAATTGATACCTTCGGCACAGGTAAAATTTCGGAAGAGGCTCTCTCAAAGCTTGTTTATGAAAACTTTGATTTAAGCCCAAGCGGAATTATAAAGACACTTGATTTAAGACAGCCGATTTATAAACAGACAGCGGCATACGGCCACTTCGGAAGAGAAGATGTTTCTCTCCCTTGGGAAAGACTTGATAAGGTGGAAGACCTTAAAAAAGCACTGCAATAAAATTTTGAAAAATAATTAGGGAAATATAAATTTATTAAAGAGGAGAGTTTTTTATGGAAAAACTTACTAAAAAGTATGGTTTGGCTACCGCTATATGTATGGTAGTTGGAACTGTAATCGGCTCTGGTGTATTCTTTAAGGCACAGAATGTCTTAGTGGCAACTGGCGGGAATATGCCTCTTGGTATTGCGGCTTGGGCAATAACTGGCTTACTTATGATAATTTGTTCTTTGCAGTTTGCTACTATGGCAACAAAGTATGAAAAAGTAAGCGGTGTTGTTGACTATGCAGAGGCTACCTGCGGAAAAGGCTATGGATATTACCTTGCTTGGTTTATGGTAAATATCTATTATCCTGGAATGACATCAGTTCTTGCCTGGGTTTCAGCAAGATATTTAGGTGTTTTATTCGGATGGAGTATGGTTGGTCCTGAGGTTATGGCACTTTCTGGATTTTTCCTCATCGCTTCATATACTATGAATGCTTTATCACCAAAGCTTGCAGGTAAATTCCAGATAAGCGCAACAATTATAAAGTTAATTCCTATTACCCTTATGGCAGTCGTAGGAACAATCGTAGGCTTTATAAACGGCACTCTTACAAATAACTTCGCAAGCGTAGTTACAGAGGCTGTTGGCGGAACTGCAAGCTCAGGACTTTTCGCAGCAATTGTTGCAACTGTATTTGCTTATGAGGGATGGATTGTTGCAACATCTATCAACGCTGAGCTTAAAAACCCGAAGAAAAATCTTCCTTTAGCTCTTGTCATCGGCTCACTCATCGTTGTTGCAGCATACATATTATACTTCATCGGTGTAGCAGGCGGAGCAGAAAGCAAGGTTTTAATTGACGAAGGTGCTCCAACAGCGTTTACAAATATTTTCGGCGGAGTTGGCGGAGCAATTCTTAACATCTGTATTGTTGTTTCCTGCCTTGGCACTTTAAACGGCCTTATGGTTGGTGCAACCCGCGGAATGTATGCAATCGCTGCTCGTAATGACGGCCCAAGACCTGAAACTTTTGCTCAGGTTGACAAATCTACTAATATGACAACAAACTCTTCAATCTGGGGCTTGTTCGTTTGTGCATTGTGGCTCGTATATTTCTATGGTGCAAACCTTACAAACGGCTGGTTTGGTGTTTTCAACTTTGACTCCTCAGAACTTCCAATCGTTACAATCTATGCTATGTATATTCCGATTTTCATTATGTGGATGGTAAAGGAAAAGGATATGGGAACCTTTAAGCGTTTCATACTTCCTGTAATAGCAATAGCTGCGTGCTTGTTTATGGTATTTGCAGCAATTTATGCTCACGGCATAACACCATATTTAAGCGCAAAAGCAAACGGAGCTTTCTCATTCCCTGTACTTTTCTATCTCATACTCTTTGCAGTAATTATGATTATAGGTGCAGTTTTCAAAAAATCCAACAAGAAAACTCAGGAATAAATAATAAAAAGTCCTTTCGGCCTTAGCCGAAAGGACTTTTTTATTAAAATAGAGTGAATAGCATTAAGGTTTAAGGGGAAAATTTATATAAAAAAGCTAAAGAAAGATAGCGAAAATACTTGAAAAACAAGAATTTTTGTGTTATTATAATTTTATTATTTTATATGCTTTTGGAAGGATTGATAAAAATGGAAATTTGCAAAAGACCTGATGATATGGTAAGAATTACAACAAAGGAACTTGCGGACGCTTTTATTGAAGAGCAAATAAGCGAAATCAGAGCGCAGGTTGGGGACAAAAAAGTTCTCCTCGCCCTCTCCGGCGGGGTTGACTCCTCTGTTGTTGCGGCACTGCTCATTAAAGCAATCGGTAAACAGCTTATCTGTGTTCACGTTAACCACGGGCTTATGAGAAAAGGCGAAAGCGAACAGGTTATAGAGGTGTTTAAAAACGGTCTTGACGCAAACCTTATATATATTGATGCAACAGACAGATTTTTGGATTTATTAAAGGATGTTGCAGAACCTGAAAGAAAGAGAAAAATCATCGGCGGAGAATTTATTGAAGTATTCAATGAAGAAGCGAAGAAGCTTGAGGGCGTTGATTTCTTGGCTCAGGGAACTATCTATCCTGACATTTTGGAAAGCGATGGAGTTAAGGCGCACCATAATGTTGGCGGACTTCCTGAGGATATGAAGCTTGAGCTTGTTGAGCCTGTTAAGCTTTTATACAAAGACGAAGTTAGAGTTGTTGGTAAAGCTCTCGGCCTTCCTGAAAATATGGTTGACCGTCAGCCATTCCCGGGCCCGGGCCTCGGCGTTCGTTGCCTCGGCGCAATAACAAGGGATAGACTCCACGCTCTCCGCGAAGCAGATGCGATTTTAAGAGAGGAATTTGAAATCTGCGGTCTTTCCAAAACAGTATGGCAGTATTTTATCGCCGTTCCTGATATGAAGAGCGTTGGCGTTAAAAACGATAAGAGATATGAAGGCTGGCCTGCAATCATCCGTGCTGTCAACACAACAGATGCTATGACTGCAACGATTGAGGAAATCCCATACGCAGTTCTTCATAAAATCACAAACCGTATAACAAATGAGGTTGAAGGCATCAACCGTGTCCTCTTAGACTTAACTCCAAAGCCAATCGGCACAATCGAGTGGGAGTAAAAATAACCCCTGAAAGCGTTGCTTTCAGGGGTTTATTTTATTTATAAAGTTTATTAACTGTTTCGCTCAGGGTTTTGATTTTTTGAGCAACTCTTTCGGGGGATAAGACCTTGACTCTGTCGCCGAAACTGAAAAGCCAGCCTAAAAATGTGGGACTTGCGTTTATATTAAGTATGGCGATGAAATGTTCATCGTCTTTTTTAATGGTGGTTATGTCTTTGCCGAAGCGGTCAATCATAACGCCGATAAGACTGTTATGAACAAGTAGCTCAACTCTCTCGCTATCTCCGCCGAACATATTAAAGGTCCTGTTTGAATATTCCGCTATATCAAAAGGAAAATCAGGCTTTAAAGCCGTTGCCTCCGTAACGGAAATGTTGCTCATTTTGTCAACACGGAAGTGAAGAATTTTATTATGCTTGTCGCTGTAAGTTATGAGATAATAGTTATTATCGGAAAGGGAAAGCCCTAGTGGCGACTGGATATATTCTTCGCCGTTTCGCTTAAATTCCTGCTTTTTATCAATAGTCCATTCGAAATATTTAAATGAAATCTGACGATTTTTAGAAATAGCGTTGTGGATTGCGTCGATGTTGTAATAAATCTGCTCGTTTGGGGTTTTGACTCTCCCTGAAACGAAAACCTGTCTTCTGAGAGAGCGGGCATTATGAGAGCTTGTCATCTTAGAGAGCTTTTCAATAAGCTGAGCCGACTTTTTCTCCGTTATAAAACGGGAAGAAGAAACAGCGTCAACCAGAAGTTTAAGCTCAGGGAGTTCAAGGTTATTTGAACCCACGAAATAAAGGTTTGCCCTTGATTTAACGGTCTGGACATCAAGGCCGAAGCTCTCTAATGTTTCAATATCGTCATAAAGCGTTTTTCGCTCAACATCAATCCCGCAGGCGGAAAGCCTTTCAATGAGCGCAGGGGTGGAAAGAGGATGGTTTTCATCCGTTTCCTCAATTAAAATTCTGGCAAGATACAAAAGCTTTGCCTTACTGCCCATTGACTTGCTCATATTTCTGACCTCCTAAAATCAGTCCTGAGGGATATCTTCGGGAATATCTTCGGGGGCATCCTCTTTTGGCGCCTTAGCCTTCTTTAAAACTCTGACATCCTTAGCGTCAAATTGCTTGATGACCATATCTTCGTCGTCGCCGAATTTAACCTTGACTTTGCCCTTTAAGGTTTCGGATTCAATAACAATGCCCTTGCCCTCACTGCACTCAACCAGTGAGCCTTTCGGGGGAACAACTTTGAGCATTTCCTCATATACATTCTGCTCATATTCAAGACAACACATAAGGCGTCCGCAAACCCCTGAAATCTTGGTTGGATTTAAGGATAATCCCTGCTCCTTAGCCATTTTGATTGAAACGGGGTGGAAATCGTTTAAAAAGGTTGAACAGCAAAGTGCTTTACCGCAAATTCCGAGTGCTCCAAGAGATTTCGCCTCGTCGCGAACACCGATTTGCCTAAGCTCAATACGGGTTTTGAAAACACTTGCAAGACTTTTTACAAGGTCACGGAAGTCAACTCTTTTGTCTGCTGTAAAATAGAAAAGAATTTTACTGCGGTCAAAGGTGTATTCAGTATTAACAAGGTGCATATCAAGATTATGCTCAGCAATTTTTTCGTTGGCAATCTTAAATGCCTCTTTTTCTTTAATCTTATTCGCTTCAAGCTGGTTATAGTCAGCATTTGTGGCAAGACGGGTTATAGGCTTTAAGGGCTGAACAACCTCGCTGTCGTCAACCATTTTGTTGGCGATTGCAACCGTGCCGAATTCAACGCCACGGGCGGTTTCAACAATAACGCCCATACCAACATCTGCCTTTTTGCCGTTTGGCGCAAAATAATATATTTTACCTGCTGTGTTAAATCTTATTCCAATTACTTCTGTCATACAATACCTCCCAACACTCTAAAAGCATACAGTTTATAAGCAGAGGATATTTTCCTCTTTGTTTTAAATATTTTGTGTATCTCACTGCAATATCCAGAAGATGAAGTGGCGCATCAGAGGGGATATTTTTGCAGAAAGATTTAAGTTCTTCTTGTTTATCTAAATTAACAATGTCGCCGCCCTCTTTAAAATATAAACAGTCGCGGAACCACATTGTTATTGTTTTCATCATAAAGTCGGCATTGCTTGAAAAACCTTTTAAGGTGTTAACTGCCTCGTAAAGAGTTTTTCCTGAGGAGGAAGAAAGAGAACAAAGGGTTTTAATAATTGTCTCTCTGTCTGCTTCTGCCGATTTGTCCTCCATTAAAGAGATTGCGCTTCCGATGCTGCCGTCGCTCATAGCGGAAACGGTTTTTATATAAGCTTCGTCTGCGCCGAAATTAGCATTAAGATAGCTTTCAACAGTCTCACGGGGGAGAGAGTTGAATCTGATGTTTACCGCACGGGATAAAATAGTGGGAAGAAACGCATTTGTGTTCTCCGTAATAAGAATAACCGTGCAGTATGGGGGTGGCTCTTCAAAGACTTTTAAAAGGCTGTTCTGAGCCGTTTCGTTAATAGTTTCTGCCTTGGGAACAATATAAACCTTTCGGTCGGAATAAAAAGGCTTTATATAAATCTCCTTTTTCATTTCGCGGATTGTCCCAACCAGAATATCAGAGGAGGAAGACCCCTCGTTATAAAGCTCGTTATTTACAATGCGGATATCGGGATGAGTCATCCCCTCAGCCATTGTGCAGCTTTTGCAAACTCCGCAAGGCTCTCCGTTATGACTATTCTCGCAAAGAATGGATTTAGAGAAGGCAAGGGCGGATGAAAACCGCCCTACGCCCATTGGTCCCTCAAAAATATAAGCATGACCGATTTTGGAGGAGGAAACTGAATTTTTAAGAGCAGATTTTATACCGTCATGGCCGTAAATCTTATTAAAATCCATTTTCTTTTCCCTCCCGAAAATTTTTTAGAATTTAATTCTTTCGTTTATATAAGCTACAAGGTCAGCTATTGCAACTCTTTCCTGTTCCATAGAGTCACGATGACGAACTGTAACCATATTGTCTTCTTCTGAATCGAAATCGTAAGTAATACAGAACGGTGTTCCGATTTCGTCCTGACGACGATAACGCTTACCGATGCTTCCTGATTCGTCGTATTCACACATAAACTCGCCTGCAAGAGCGGAGTAAACTTTAAGAGCGCCCTCAGAAAGCTTCTTGGAAAGAGGAAGAACTGCTGCCTTAACAGGAGCAAGAGCCGGATGGAATCTCATAACTGTTCTTGTATCGTTCTTTTCTGCGTCAACAACCTCTTCGTCATAAGCCTCAACCATAAATGCAAGAGTAACACGGTCAGCGCCAAGAGATGGTTCAACACAGTATGGTGTGTATTTTTCTCCTGTTTCGCTGTCGCAGTATTCCATCTTCTCGCCACTGTGGTTTGAATGCTGTGTGAGGTCAAAGTCTGTTCTGTCAGCAATGCCCCAGAGCTCGCCCCAACCGAATGGGAACATAAACTCAATATCAGTTGTCGCGTTGCTGTAATGTGAAAGCTCTTCGGGGTCGTGGTCGCGGAGTTTAAGATTTTCTTCTGCAACGCCCAAAGATAAGAGCCAGTTTTTACAGAAGTCTTTCCAATACTTAAACCATTCAAGGTCAGTTCCCGGAGCACAGAAGAATTCAAGCTCCATCTGTTCAAATTCACGGGTTCTGAAAGTAAAGTTACCAGGAGTAATTTCGTTTCTGAAAGACTTACCAACCTGACCGATACCAAACGGAATCTTCTTTCTTGATGTTCTCTGAACATTCTTGAAGTTAACGAAGATACCCTGAGCTGTTTCAGGTCTTAAAAAGATTTCGTTCTTAGAGTCGTCTGTAACGCCCTGGAAAGTCTTGAACATAAGGTTGAACTTTCTGATGTCAGTAAAGTTATGCTTTCCGCATTCAGGACAAGCAAGCTGATTTTCCTTAATATAATCCATCATCTTCTGGTCAGACCAGCCGTCAGCGCTGACACCGGCAACATCTTCAATAAGCTTGTCTGCGCGGAATCTTGACTTACATTCCTTACAGTCCATAAGCGGGTCGGAGAAGCCGCCGACATGGCCGGAAGCCACCCATGTTTCAGGGTTCATTAAGATTGCAGCGTCAAGACCAACATTATATGGGCTTTCCTGAATGAACTTTTTCCACCAAGCCTTTTTAACATTGTTTTTAAGCTCAACACCAAGAGGACCGTAGTCCCAGGTGTTTGCAAGTCCGCCGTAGATTTCGGAGCCCGGATACACAAAGCCTCTGCCTTTGCAAAGGGCAACGATTTTTTCCATTGTTTTTTCTTGATTCTTCAAAATGTAAACATCCTTTCTGTATTTAACACATATAGATACATACATTATATAACATATAATAAATAATTGCAAGAGTTTTAACAAAAAATCGGGGCAACGGCGGTGCTCCTTAGGGAGGAATCGGTTTTGGCTTGTTATTTTCCGCTGATAGTGCGCAAAAAAATGCAGACATACGCCAGTATGCCTGCATTTTTTATGACTTCTCT
>JAFQRU010000087.1 GCA_017409915.1 Clostridia bacterium | reverse complement strand
TGCATTTCGCACAGTGGCTATTTTTTTATTAGTTACATTCAGCAACAAGAGGTCCTTCAAGGTCTTTAAGATAGAAAAGTTTACCAGGAAGAGTTGGGATAAAGCTTGATGTTATCCACATACTTGGGCCGTGACGGAGAGTCATCCAGAAGCTCATACCCTGCCACTGCATTCCTCTGTTGAATGCGCCGTCGCATCCGCCGATTGCATAGTCAGCCTGTAAGAATAAGCCAGGTCCAATTGTGTTAGCACGGCAAGGAACAAGTGTTGTTCTTGATTTAAAGCTTGTGATTGCGTTCTGCTCAATTGTTAAAGGATGGAGCTTTGCGCCGATGCGGTATGGCTGGCTCTTCCATTCGTCAACAGATGCAAAATCTTCTGCAAACTGTGGTTCCCAGAATGCGATATGACACATTCTTCCGATACCATATACCAAAACAAGCTTTACGCCTTCAGCTTTAAGCTTAGCAATTTTTTCAGGATATGTTGGTAAGTTTTCCTTTGTTGCAAAGTTTCTCTGATTTTCAGGAACTGTAAGTTCTCCTAACGGATCAAAGAGAGCGTTGCACATAGCGTTCTGGAATGCCGCAGGGTCATTTGATGGAAGAGTATTTCCGTCTGCGTCAGACCATTCGTCCATATTGAATGTGTAAACATGGTCACACTTTATATTCCAAGCTTTGAGGAAATAAACTGCCCACTTATACATTCCCATAGGGCCGACAGGAAGAATGAAAGCGATTTTCTCACCTGCTTCTTTTGCGTTTTTGATTGCAAGGGCAATTTCGTGGCCCATATATGTATCAAATTCGCCTAATGTTTCACATCTTACAGGATTAAAATCCTTGTTCCAGAAAGACTGTCTGTCTTCCACCTTATTGTTTGGGTTACAGCATTCATCAATCTTTGCCATATCCCAGCCTGCAGGATAAAATCCTTCAAGCAATGAACCTTTTACAGTATCTTTAAAATCCATTTTCTTTCCCTCCGAAAACATTATTTATTAAGCTGTCTGCGAACCTCTGCCGCAACAAGTTCTACAAGTTTATCTATGTCAGGTGCTCCTGCCTCTGCGCCAAATGGTGCTTTTCCATCGCTTGAGAAAAGTTCCATCTTCTCAATTGTTGCCTGCTTAACCGCTTCAACTGCCGCAGGAATAAGGTCGATAATACCCTTATTCATATCAGTAAACTTACTGAATTCTGCCTTAACAGCTGCGATGTTGATATCTGTGAAGATATTTACTTTGCTGATACCTTCCTTTATCGCTCTCTTGAAGTCGTTATCTGTAAGACCGCTTCCGCCGTGAAGAACGAGTGGAACATCTACTGTATTTGCAATTGTCTTGATTCTGTCGAAGTCAAGTTTTGGAGGAAGCTTATATGCTCCGTGTGCGTTACCAACCGCAATCGCAAGGGCGTCTACCTTTGTCTTTTCAACATAGTCCTTTGCAAGCTTTGGATCTGTAAAGAACTTGCTTGGGTCAGCAAGGTGTGAAGAACCTTCTGCTGAGCCTTCGTTATCTCCTACATGGCCAAGCTCACCTTCGATTGTTGCGCCGTAAGAATGGGCAATCTCTGCCATTTCTCTTACCTTCTTAACATTTGTATCATAGTCATCTGTTGAACAGTCATACATGATTGAAGAGAAACCAAGCTCTAACGCTTTAAGACAAGTTTCCTTTTTAAGACCGTGGTCAAGGTGGATAACTACCGGAACCTTAGCCTTTTTCGCCATTGGGATAAGATAATATGACACTTCTTCAAGTGGGCCGTATGGGAATAAAACTTCCGCTGTTCCCATAATAACCGGAGACTGTGTCTTTTCGGCAGCCGCAATAATTCCTCTTGCAAGTTCCATATTAACCGCATTGAAAAGACCTACTGCATATTTACCTTTTTTTGCAGGTACTAATACCTGATTTAAGTTTACTAACATCTTTCTTTGTCCTTTCTATATGTATTTTAATTACGGGAGTAATCTCTTTGGCAGGATTTTCGGATAAACGAGGCACTGCTTAAAGCCTTCTGCATATGCGCTGTTACACTGAAGACCTCTGTATTTTGCACAAGTTCTGACAAAATCAGCAAAATCAATACCATCATGATCTCTCATCCATTTAAGCTGACTTTCATGACATTCAAGCATTTCAAGCTTTAATTCAATCTCGTCAGTAATGTCAACATATTCTGTTGGCAAGAAATCAAGGCCGCCAAGGTTATCCATATAATAAATAGGGGTTACCTTTGAAGCTTTCTTAACATTTGTTTCATAGTGAGGCACGCTTGCAATAAAGCTTGCATCAAAAACAAGTCTGCTTACTGCAACATGGTCAGGCATATAATCTGTTGGCGCGTGAGTGATAATAAAATCAGGGTCCGCCTCTCTTATAATGTCAACTATGATATTTCTCTGTTCTAAGTTTCCTTCCATAGCGAGGCAATCGCCGATGTCGCAGGTTACAACTTTAATCCCTGCAAGAGAGCCCGCCTTCTTCGCTTCGCCGATACGCATTTCGCGAAGTTCGTCAGGCATAATAACCTCATGGCCCATATTACCGTTACAAACATGGCAAACGGTTACATTGTCGCCTCTTTTAACACATTTAGCAAGTGTTCCGGCACAGTTGATTTCAATATCGTCCGGATGACAACCGATAGCTAAAACATTCATCCCGTTTCACTCCTTAGTAGATTATATAGAGGGGAATAATCTCCTCAGTTATATAATTCATTATAAGTCTTTGGCGCCCTTTTGTCAAGGCTATTCCACGCATTAACCCATTAAAAAATTCATCCGGTAAATAAATTATAAAACGGCGCCCAAAATGCCAACTTGGCTTTACAAAAAAACTGCAATATCAGTAAGCCTGACATTGCAGTTTTATATATTTTTACTTATCCAACGGCTTCATTGTTGGGAAGAGAAGAACATCGCGGATTGCGGCAGAGTCGGTAAGGAGCATTGTCATTCTGTCAATACCAAAACCGATACCACCTGTCGGAGGCATTCCGATTTCAAGAGCTTTCATAAAGTCTTCATCTGTTGTGTTTGCCTCGCTGTCCCCAAGAGCCAAGAGCTCTTCCTGAGCCTTAAATCTTTCTCTCTGGTCGATTGGGTCGTTAAGCTCAGAATAAGCGTTTGCCATTTCCCAACCGTTCATAAAGAATTCAAATCTTTCAACATAGTCAGGGTTTTCAGGCTTTTTCTTAGTAAGAGGAGAAATTTCAATTGGGTGGTCCATAACGAATGTAGGCTGGATTAAATGCTCTTCAACATACTCTTCAAAGAAGGCATTTAAGATATCGCCCTTCTTGTAATGCTCCTCATATTCAACATGGTGTTCTTTTGCAACCTTTTTAGCTTCCTCGGCATCCTTGATTTCGTTAAAGTCAACACCTGCGTATTTCTTAACGGCGTCAACCATTGTTATTCTTTCAAAAGGCTTGCCTAAGTCCATCTCAATTCCGTTATAGGAAATCTTGGTTGTTCCAAGAACTTCCATAGCAAGATGACGGTAAAGATTTTCCGTAAGGTCCATCATACCGTGATAATCTGTATATGCCTGATAAAGCTCCATAAGAGTAAACTCTGGGTTATGTCTTGTATCTAAGCCTTCGTTACGGAAAACTCGTCCGATTTCATAAACTCTTTCAAGGCCGCCAACGATAAGTCTCTTTAAGTAAAGTTCAAGGGAGATACGGAGCTTGAAGTCTTCGTCCAATGCGTTAAAATGAGTTTCAAAAGGACGGGCAGCGGCGCCACCTGCATTTGAAACAAGCATAGGAGTTTCAACCTCAATAAATCCCTGCTCGTCTAAGTATTTACGAATTGTAGAGATTATTTTTGAACGCTTTATAAAAGTATCCTTAACATCTTCATTCATAATAAGGTCGATATATCTCTGTCTGTATCTTAAATCGGTATTTGTCATTCCGTGGAACTTTTCAGGAAGCGGTTGGAGTGACTTACTTAAAAGCTTATAAGACTTCGCACGAAGGGAAATCTCGCCCTTTTGGGTTCTGAAAACATCCCCTGTTACGCCAACGATATCGCCGATATCAAGTCTTTTAAACTTTCTGTATTCTTCTTCTCCAAGTTCGTCTCTTGCAACATAAAGCTGGATTTTGCCATCCTTATCGCGAAGGTCAAAGAAAGAAGCCTTACCCATAACACGCTTTGACATAAGACGGCCTGCAAGAGTTGCACTTTTTCCGTCCATTTCATCAAAGTTGTTTATTATATCAGCAGTATGATATTCCTGATCAAATTTTGTTACTTCAAAAGGATTTTCCCCCGCTTGTTGAAGTTCAGCGAGTTTATCGCGTCTTATTTGAAGGATCTGTTTTAAATCCTGAACCTGCTGCTTTTCTTGTGTATTATTTTCGCTCACGAATATCTCTCCTTACTTTGTTATTTCGAGTATTTTAAGGGCGAAGCTTGTTCCCGCAGGAGTGCTTATCTCTACTTCTTCCCCAACTTTTTTGCCCATTAACGCTTTGCCCACAGGGGACTCATCGGAAATCTTGTTTTTATCAGGGTCAGCCTCAGTTGAACCAACCATACTATACTCAATTTCCTCTTCCATATCAACATCATAGACCTTAACCTTTGTTCCGAGACCAACCTTGTCAATCTCAACATCGTCCTGGTCTATAACCTTGGCATTTTTAAGCATTTTTTCAAGCTGAACAATACGGACTTCAACCTGTCCCTGTTCGTTTTTGGCTTCATCATATTCAGCATTTTCCGATAAATCGCCAAAGCCTAATGCTTCTTTAATTTTTGCAGAAACTTCTTTTCTTTTTACTGTCTTTAAATATTCAAGCTCGTCTTCCAGCTTCTTTAATCCTTCGTCAGTTAGCATAATCTGTTTTGTTTCCATTTCATTTCCCCCTATATAAGATGCCAAAGCATCTCTTTCTTTACAAGGTATATGCTCACGCATTACAATATTATAGCTTAAATTTCATTTAATGTCAACTTATTTTTTCCACAGATACAACTTTTAATCACTGCTTCTTTAAAATTTCCGTTTGTCAGCGAAAAAAGCTCCAAAGAGTCAATGTCATATCCAAAGTTTTCCGCCTTTACCACAAAATCTTTGCAGACCACTTTCCCGAAAATCACTATCTCATTCTCGTCAAGATTTACAGTCACAAAGTCCCGCCCATAAAGGTCATAAGGAAGAATCTCAACCGTTGCGCCAAACTCCTCCATTATTTGCCCCTGAATTTTAAGGGCCTCTCTCTGGTCTTCTGTAAAAACGCTTATTTTTTTCACATCATAAATCAGTTCTTTTATAAGATAAAGCACTTTAAAATCAGGAATTTTCTGCTTTATTCCAAGGCAAAATGGCTCTCCCGCTTCAAATCTTTTTGCGAGAATTTTCGCTCCCTCCGCGGCCAGCTTATAAAAGACCTGGGATAAATCAAAAGGAGTTTCCTTTAAGCTTTTTTCGTATATTATCTCCTCAGCGCCGAAGCGCCGAAGCTTTTTTTCGGCTCGTTTTATAAGGCCTGAGGCTTTTTGAATCTCCTCTTCCCAAAAAGGCATTTTCGCAACTATAATATCAGGAGAAACCTCTTCTATGGTAACTTTTTTAAAGATTCTTTTTTCTCTTTCGCTCCGTGCAACAATACCGATTTTCAACTATTTAAGAATTTCCAAAGCCTTTTCAAGCTGCAAATCCGCGCCGCCACGATTTTCCACTTTAAAATCAGGCTCGATGCCTTTTTTATCTATGCTTTCTCCATTTGGAGTATAATAATTCGAGTCCGTAATCTTAAACGCGCTTCCGTCAGGATACTGAACCAAGGCCTGAGTCACGCCTTTACCAAAGGTTTTTTCTCCTACAAGAGTCGCCCGTTTATTATCGCAAAGAGCTCCGATTAAAATCTCGCTTGCGCTGGCAGTTCCTCCATCACAAAGGATTACCATCTTAACTCTCATTTCCTCTGTCTTTGCCTTATATTCTTCTTTCTTGCCTTTTTTATCTTTGGTGTAAACAATAGTTTCGCCTTTATCTAAGAATATGTCCGCAATATCTATTGCGCTGGCAAAATATCCACCCGGATTTGAACGAAGGTCAAGGACTATTTTTTTCGCCCCATCTTCGCCAAGTTTATTAAAATGCTCAACAAACTCAGAGTAGGTGTTTGCACCAAACTGACTTATTGCAATATAGCCTATATCGTCGTTTTTCATTTCGGACTGAACTGTTTCAATTTTTATCTTTGCCCTTTTAAGCTTTATATCTACGGTTTTCCCGCTATCAGTTTTTATAACGGTTACAGTAACCTCTGTGCCCTCTTCTCCAAGCATTTTTGAAGAGGCTTTATCCACATCTGCTCCAATCATTTCTCCGTCAACAGCTTTTATGATATCATCTGTCTCTATCCCTGCTTCTTTTGCAGGAGCGCCGGAAATGGCAGACATAACTTTAACAGTTTCGGATTCTGCATCGCTGTATATATAAAGGCCTACACCGCAATATTCGCTTGCATCAACGCTCTGCTTAAACTCTTCCGCATATTCTTTCGGCATATAATAGGAATATTCATCCAGTGCCGCATTAAGCCCTAAAAGAGCCCCGTCAACCAGTTTGTCCTGGTCGATTCCTTTATAATACACTTCATCTACCACTTTAAAACCCCACGATAATCTGTTCCAGTTTTCGCGGCTAAGTCCCAAAGGAGCAGTTTTAAACGCGGCAAACGCAAGGGCTAAAAATGTAATCAACGCCCCTAAAATCATCCCTGAAAACACAAGCAAAAACGCAACTGATTTTCGCCTTTTGGGAGAATCTTTCTTTTCTTTTTCATCTATAACGATTATAACTTCTTCGTTTTTTTCGTTTTCCATTATTGCCACCTCTTTATGTTACAAAAACAAATAGAGCGTTTAAAGTTTTCGCCGCTCTATCCATATTAAGTCGATGGGTAACCCCATCGACTTAATTATATGCTATGTTTATATTAAAAATACTGCATTGGGTTAACCGCTGTTCCGTTTATAAGCACCTCAAAATGAAGGTGAGGTCCCGTTGAGTTACCTGTTGAGCCAACTCGTCCTACCAATGAACCTGCTGAAACATACTGACCTGCGGAAACCAAAAGAGAGCTCATATGAGCATAAAGGGTTGAAACACCGCCGCCATGGTCGATAATAGCACAGTTTCCATAACCGCCATTCCAGCCGGCAAACTTAACAGTTCCGCCTGCCGCCGCAATAATATTCGCACCATACTGAGCACCAATATCTGTTCCCGTATGAGGTCTTAGCTTTCCTGTAACAGGGTTAACTCTCTGAGGAGCAAAATGGGAGGTTATATATGTACAACTTGGAGTTGGCCATAGGAAATACCCGTTTGAAACCGTCCCGTTACCCTTACTGAGTGAGCCTGACATCTGCGCCTTCAAGGCGTTTTGCTTTCTTATTTCTTCATCAATTATTCTCTGGGCTGCCGCAGCGTCTGACATAAGAGTTTTCTTAACCTTTTCAAGTTCCGCCTGTTTAGAATCAAGGCTCGCTTTCTGCTGAGCAAGAATGGCTTTTTCGCCTTCCTGAGTCTTCTTGATTGCTTCAATTTCTGTGCTTATATCAGAAATTTCCTTTTCCTTCTGTTTCATTTCGTCGTGGATTTTCTTGTCATAATTGGAAATTTCTTTTGCAACCTCTAAATTATTAACGAGATCCATAAGACTTTTTGATGAGAAAATCAAAGCAAGAGTCGAGGTTGTTCCGTCTTCACACATAACTCGAAAACGCTCTTTATAGGCTTCATACTGCTCTTTGGACTCTTTCTTTGCCTGAGCAAGCTGGGCCAAAGTTGCGTCAAGCTTTGCCTGTGTTTCGGCAAGCTCTGCATTTTTCGCATCAATCTGAGACTGAATTCCAACTGTTTCCTTTTTAAGCGCTTCAATATTCTCGGCAGTTAAAGCCTGTTTATTATTTATGTCCTTAATCTTTTTCTGTTGTTCCTGAACTTTCTTCTCTGATGCATCTATCTGGGCCTGTTCATTAGCCGCAAAGACATAGCTAACCCCAACTGCAAGAACACTTGCAATAAGCGCAAAAGCTATGAGCAAAGCAACTGTGCGAACAATTTTCTTATTCATAAAGACACCGCCTTTTAAAGTTTATACATGAAGATATTTTCTTATAGAGGTATAGCTTCCCGCTACTCCCATAAGAATTCCTATTGCCATAAACCAGCATAAAATGTAGTTATATACTGTTCTGAACGGAACAATACGAAGAGTTCCTGTAAATTCCATTAAAGCAGGGTAAAAGCTTTCGTATGCGAAAAGCACAACTGTTGCGGAAAACAATGCACCGATAAAGCCGATAATCATTCCTTCAAAAAGGAAAGGCCAGCGGATAAACCAGTTTGTTGCTCCCACAAACTTCATAATGTTTATCTCCTTGCGTCTTGCAAAAAGACCTTGCTTAATAGTGTTGGAGATAAGCATAACCGCACCTATTAAAAGGGCAATAACAATCCAGATTGTCACATGCTTTACAAAGGAGGTAATGGCCACAACCTTGTCAATTAAATCAAGACTGCTTTTAACCTCTTCAACCCCTTTGACCTTTGCTGCCGCTTCAACAACTCCTTGGGCATCCTCAGGATTTTCGAGGGTTATAACACAGGCGTCACGAAGAGGGTTATCATATTCAAAAGCCGCAATTGCATCTGCGTCGTCGCTGTAACGGCCCTCTTTGTAATCTCTGTATCTTTCTTCTTTTGTGTAATAATCAACCGCTTTAACATTTTCAATTTTAAGAAGCTCCGCCCCCACAGTTTTAAGCTCGCTGTCCGTTGCGTCACGGGGAACGAAAACATTTATCTGGCACTGTTCCTCAATCTGAGCACTGATTGAGTTTAAGTTAAGACCTAAAATAATGAATACTCCAAGGAATGCCAAAGATATAATAACTGTCGTCAGTGAGGCAAGGCTCATAAGCCAGTTTGACATAATCCCGGAGACTCCCTGAGTTATGAAATATTTAAAATCCCTAGGCTTCATATCCGTACGCTCCTCTTTCCTCATCACGAACAAGTTTGCCGTGTTCTATGGCAAGAACACGCTTTTGCATGGTGTCAACAAAGTTCTTCGCATGAGTTGCAACAATCATTGTTGTTCCTTTTTGGTTAATGTCTTCAAGTAAATTCATAATTTCCTGAGCGTTTTCAGGGTCAAGATTTCCCGTAGGCTCGTCCGCAATAATAACAGGCGGACGGTTAACCATAGCACGAGCCAGAGAAACTCTCTGTTGCTCGCCGCCGGAGAGCTGGCTGGGTTTCATATCCGCCTTATGGGAAAGGCCAACCATACTTAAAACACCGGGAACAGTTCTTCTTATTGCACGGCTTGATGCGCCGATAACCTGCATGGCAAAGGCAACATTTTCATAAACCGTTTTATTGGGAAGAAGACGAAAATCCTGAAAAACCATTCCTATATTTCTGCGGAGATAAGGAATTTTCTTATCAGGAAGAGAGGACAAAGACATATTATTCACAATAATATCTCCGCTTGTCAAAAGCTCCTCTTTAATGATAAGCTCGGTTATTGTGGATTTGCCTGCGCCTGACGGGCCAACCAGAAAGACAAACTCGCCCTTCTCAACTTTAAAGGACACATCATCCAGCGCAAGAACATCTCCGTCTTCGTAAATTTTAGTAACATTCTTAAATTCTATCATATTTAAAGCTCCGATTTAAATTTCGTTATTCTGGGATTTAAGATATTTACTTACCATCATTGCAACCTTGAAGGTTATGGCATCATCAAACTCGCGGAGGTCAATCCCCGTAAGCTTTTTGATTTTATCAAGACGGTAAACGAGAGTGTTTCTGTGAACAAACAGTTTTCTTGAAGTCTCGGAAACATTAAGGTTGTTTTCAAAGAACTTCTGAATTGTGTAAATTGTTTCGCTGTCCATAACATCGATGGATTCTTTCTTTAAAACTTCGTTTAAGAAGAGCTCGCAAAGAGTTGTTGGAAGCTGATAGATAAGTCTTCCTATTCCAAGATTGTCATAGCTTATAACATTCTTTTCAGTGTCGAAAACCTTACCAACTTCAAGGGCAATTCTTGCTTCGCGGTATGCTTTTGAAAGCTCCTGAATATTTTCAGCAAGAGTTGAAACGCCAACGGAAACCTTAACCATTGCCTCAACCCCAACAGTATCTCTTATTTCGTTTGCAATTTGGAGGGCGTCAATATTTTCGTCTTCCCTTACTTCTCTTATTGCAACAATATCTCTGTCGTCAATTCTTATAACAAAGTCGCGGGTTTTATCAGGGAAAATGTTTAAGAGAATATCCATAATCTCAATATCAGAATTTTTATGGCTTCTTACTAAGAAAACATTTCTCTTTGCCTCAATGTTTAAGCGAAGTTCCTTACTCCTGTATATAATATCGCCAGGGAGAACATTATCAAGAATTATATTTTTAACAAAGCTGTTCTTATCGTACTTTTCATCATAATACTGCTTAACAGAAACAAAATGAGGCGCGAGAACAGTGCAATAGCACTTCGCAAGTTCGTCCTCTCCCTCACAGAAAACATAGTATTCCCCTTTATTATAGGTTTCGAATTTCTTATAGGTATATCCTTTATAAGCTTTAATCTCGCCATTTGGGCACACTTCTTCTATTCTTTCGTTAATTTTACCAATCTTAGTCTCGTCGCTGCACGCAATAACCGCACCGCCGTCGTCCATAACACCGATACGGCGCTCAATATCGAGTCTTAACTGGTTGCAAGTATTCTGAAATATTCTGTTTTGCACGATAATTCCCCCTAAGCATACTTCATCTATTATAAGCCATTATAACACTTTATTGAAGAAATTGCAACAAATTTTATGCAATTTCAACAAAAAATTTTTATGTTAAATTTTTATGACATTTTCTCAAAATGTTTGACAAAACAAGGGGTTTTGAAGTATAATAAAGCATATATAACCTTGCATAATTTTTTCCTGCAAGGGAAAACTTTCAAAACGAAACAACTTTTCTTGAAAGGAAGAGAAAATCATATGAAATATATTGTTGTTTTATGCGACGGGGCGGCGGATACTCCTGTCCCTGAGCTGGGAGGAAAAACTCCTCTTGAAGTGGCAAAAAAGCCTAACATTGACCATCTTTCAAAAGGCGGCGAGCTTGGAATGGTCAAGACCGTTCCGGAAGGACTTCCACCGGGAAGCGATGTTGCAAACCTTGCGGTTTTCGGCTATGACCCCCTTAAATATTATACAGGGCGTTCTCCTCTTGAAGCTATGAGCATGAATGTTCCTCTTGTCCTTTCCGACACCACTTTCAGAACAAATCTTGTTACTCTTTCCGATGAGGAAAACTATGAGGACAAGACTATGGTTGATTACAGTTCTGACGAGATTTCCTCGGAAGAAGCAAGCATCTTAATTGAGGCAGTAAATAAAGAGCTTAAAACCGAAGAATATGAGTTTTTCAGCGGTATAAGCTATCGCCATCTTTTAGTCTGGCACAACAAGGAAAACGATTTTTCCTTAACTCCGCCACACGATATTTCCGACAGAAAAATCACAGAGTACTTACCATCTGACGAGACTATCCTCTCCCTTATGAAGAGAAGTCACGAAATACTTAAAGACCACCCTGTAAATAAAGACAGAGAAAAAAGAGGCCTTCATCCTGCCAACTCCATCTGGATCTGGGGCAACGGAACAAAGCCTGACCTTGATTTGTATAAGGATAAATTCGGGCTTTCGGGCGCTGTTATTTCCGCCGTTGACTTAATCAAGGGAATCGGCAAATGCGCAGGTCTTGATGTTATAGATGTCGAGGGTGCAACAGGCACAGTTCATACTAACTTTGACGGCAAGGCAAAGGCATCAATTGATGCTCTTAAAGGCGGTGCCGACTTCGTTTATATTCATTTAGAGGGTGCCGACGAGGCAGGTCACAGAAAAGAAATAGAAAACAAGGTCCGCGCAATCGAGCTTATTGATGAAAAGATTGTTGCTCCGCTCCTTTCCTATCTTGAAGAAGCTGGCGAAGAATATAACATTCTCGTTATGCCTGACCACCCGACGCCTCTTGCAATAAGAACACACACAAGCGACCCTATCCCTTATCTTATTTACAGAAGCAAAGGGGATGCGGCAAGCGGTCTTTCCTATACTGAGGCAAACGCCAAGGAGACAGGGATTTATATTGAGAACGGCTTTGAAATTATGAAGAAGCTTCTTTCTTAAAACTTTTACGAAAGGATGTAATAAATCATGAAGAATGACGGATACGGAAAATATATCAAATACCTCTTCATTGCCCTTTGCATCGGGGTTCTGGTTTATTTTTCTCCTGTTCTTATCAATTTGTTCTTACCCTTTATTTTAGCTTTTATAGTTGCCGCTCCTTTCCACAAAGTTGTTGAAAAGCTTTCCTCAAAGCTCCACATCAACAAAGGAGTCAGCTCATTCGTTATTATAACTCTTATCATTGCCATATTCGGCGGACTTCTGTTCTGGCTTATCTATTATCTTTATACTCAGGCAAGAGGACTTATTGAGATTCTCCCTGATATAATAGAGTCTGTCCAGGATACCTTTATGGACTATTACGAAAAATACAGAAAGTATATGCCCGGCGTTGCCGAATTTGTTGACAATTATATCGAAAACAGTGATTTTTCAATCAATAAATACACTCCGACCATTACAAACAGTGCTATCGGCTATGCAACAAGCTTTGCGTCAACTCTACCGTCAGCTTTATTCTTTATTCTTATATTTATGCTTTCCCTTTTCTTCTTTATAAAAGATTATAACGCCGTTATAAACTTTATAAAGGAAGCACTCCCCGATAAAACAGTAACAAAATTAAGATACCTTAAAAATACAGCTTGGCGGGGATTTGTAGGGTATATGAAGTCCCAGACAATCCTCTCGTCCATAACCGCTCTTTTGGTCGCAGTAACCTTTTGGTTTTTGGATATTGACTATGCAATTATATGGGCAATTATTATAGGAATTGTTGATGCTCTTCCGATTTTAGGCTCGGGAATAGTTTTAATCCCCTATGCCATAATCTCCTTTATGATGAGCAAAAATCTGTTTTTCTCAATATGCATCATAGTCTTGCAGACAGTTGTCTTTTTAGTAAGACAGATGCTCAGCCCTCGTGTTATGAGCTCACAGCTAGGTATTCATCCGCTTATAACTCTTATAAGCATATATGTCGGTAATGAGCTTATGGGCGTTCTGGGAATGGTTGTTTTCCCGATTTTGGCGCTTCTCCTCGTAAGCCTTTATACCTCTTATAAAAACGCAGGAAGTTTAGAGAAAGCCATTGAAAACGCCAACAAGAAAGACTAAGTTTTAAGCAAAGTAAAACCCCGAAGACTTTTCTTCGGGGTTTATTTTTATTTTAGACCTTCAATACTTTTTAACACCTTTTCAAGCATTTCCTTGTATTTTTCGCCTTTTTGTCTTTCCTCTTCAACAACCTTAGCTGGTGCTTTATCCGTAAAGCCTTTGTTGGAGAGTTTTCCTTCAACGCGTTTAATCTCGCCTTCAAGCTTTTCCTTTTCCTTGGTAAGTCTTTCAAGCTCTTTTTCCTTGTCAACAAGCTCGTCAACAGGGAGATAAAGCTCTGCGCCCTCAGCGATAACTGAAACCGCATTTTCAGGGATGCCTGACTTATCACTTTGAACAATCGCCTCAGATGCACTTGCAAGTTTCTCAAAGAACACCTTGCCTAAGGAGAAAACTTTTTCATTTTCTGTTACGATATAAAGCTTTGTTTTCTTAGACGGTGGAACATTCATTTCGTTTCTGATATTACGAACGCCCTTGATAGCCTCCATAATAACTGTCATATCCTTTTCAGCTTTTGCAAAATCAAGGCTTTCGTTATATACAGGGAAGTCTGAAATCATAATGCTCTCACCCTCATGAGGAAGTGCCTGCCAGATTTCTTCTGTTATAAACGGCATAAACGGATGAAGAAGCTTTAATGTGTTAGAAAGCACATAAGTAAGCACCATCTGTGCAGTTTTGTTGCTTTCGCCTTTTTCAAAGAAACGAGGTTTAACAAGCTCAATATACCAGTCGCAGAACTCATCCCAGATAAAGTCATAAAGCTTTGAAACCGCAATGCCAAGCTCATATTTTTCAAGGTTATCGGTAACTTCTTTAACCAATGTGTTATACTTTGAAAGAATCCACTTATCTTCAATTGAAAGCTTATCTAAATCAGGAAGTTCATTCTTTTCAATATCAAGATTCATAAGAACAAATCTTGATGCGTTCCAGATCTTGTTTGCAAAGTTACGGCTTGCCTCAACTCTTTCAATATAGAAACGCATATCGTTTCCGGGGGAGTTGCCTGTTGCAAGAGTAAATCTAAGCGCATCCGCTCCGTATTTTTCAACGATTTCAAGTGGGTCGATGCCGTTTCCTAAGGACTTACTCATCTTTCTTCCCTGGCTGTCGCGAACAAGACCGTGAATATAGATATGCTTAAACGGAGCCTCGTTTACATGTTCAAGTCCTGAAACAATCATTCTTGCAACCCAGAAGAAGATAATATCATAGCCTGTAACCAGAACGGATGTTGGATAGAAATAATCAAGGTCAGCGGTCTTTTCAGGCCAGCCAAGTGTTGAGAACGGCCAGAGAGCAGAACTAAACCAGGTATCTAAAACATCCTCGTCCTGCTTAACCTTACCGCCACACTTAGGACAAACAGTTATATCTTCTTTGGAAACTGTTGTTTCTCCGCAGTCTTGACAATAGAAAGCAGGAATTCTGTGTCCCCACCAGAGCTGACGGGAGATACACCAGTCCTTAACATTTTCCATCCAGTGCATATAAGTTTTAGAGAATCTGTCAGGAATGAACTCAACAGTTCTGTCTTCAACAACGCGGATAGCGTCCTTTGCAAGAGGTTCCATCTTAACGAACCACTGCTTTGAAGTAATCGGCTCAACAGTTGTTCCGCAACGGTAACACTGTCCAACATTGTGGCTATGCTCTTCAATCTTAACGAGATAACCCTGAGCCTCTAAATCAGCAACGATTTTCTTTCTTGCTTCATATCTGTCAAGGCCTGCATAAACTCCGCCCTCTTTTGAAACCGTTGCATCATCATTGAGCATACGGATTTCAGGGAGGTTATGACGCTTTCCAACCTCAAAGTCGTTAGGGTCATGAGCAGGAGTAATCTTAACACAGCCTGTTCCGAATTCTTTATCAACATATTCGTCAGCAATAAGCGGAATTTCTCTTCCCACAAGCGGAAGAATAAGATTTTTGCCAACCAAAGCCTTATATCTTTCGTCATCAGGATGAACTGCAACGGCAGTATCCCCAAGAAGAGTTTCAGGTCTTGTTGTTGCAATAACAACCTCTCCGCTTCCGTCAGCGAATGGGTATCTGATATGCCAGAAATTACCGGGCTGTTCAGCGTATTCAACTTCTGCATCAGAAAGAGCTGTTATACAGCTTGGACACCAGTTGATAATTCTTGTTCCCTGATAGATAAGACCTTTTTCGTAAAGGTTAACAAAAACTTCACGAACAGCCTTTGAGCAACCTTCGTCCATTGTAAAGCGTTCCCTCTCCCAGTCGCAGGAGCATCCAAGCTTTTTAATCTGGCTTATAATACGGCTTCCGTATTGTTCTTTCCAGTCCCAAACTCTTTCCAAGAATTTATCTCTTCCCAAATCATAACGAGTAAGTCCCTCTTCCTTGCGGAGATTTTCCTCAACCTTAATCTGAGTTGCAATTCCTGCGTGGTCTGTTCCCGGAACCCAGAGAGCCGCATAGCCCTGCATTCTCTTTGTTCGGATAATTATATCCTGGAAAGTTTCGTCAAGGGCATGTCCCATATGGAGCTGGCCCGTAACATTCGGGGGTGGGATAACTATTGTAAACGGCTTTTTATTTTCATCAATCTGTGTATGAAAATAACCCTTTTCCACCCAATTTTTATATGTCCTGTCCTCAACGGTTTGAGGGTCATAGGTTTTTGGTAATTCTTTAGCCACTTTTAAAGCACCTCTCATATATTCATAGTTAAAAATTATTATACACAATTTTTCTTATCTTTGCAAGTGTTTTTCCCGTTTTTTTACCATCCGTTGACAGAAAACTTAAAATATGTCATAATACTTATATCTTTATGAGAGGATGATACAAATGGAAAATATAAAAACACGAGGCGAAATTGCCGCCGATTTATTCATAAAAGGCTATAACTGTTCCCAATCGGTTGTTGGGGCTTTCTCCGATAAGACGGATTTGGATTTCGAAACACTTATGAAGCTTTCCTCCTCTTTCGGCGCAGGAATGGGCAAGCTACGCGAGGTTTGCGGTGCTGTTTCGGGAATGTTTATGGTTTTAGGACTTATAAAAGGCTACTCCTCACCAACTGACGCCGAGGGTAAAGCAAAGCACTATGAAGACATTCAGCGCCTTGGGGATAAGTTTAAGGACGAATACGGCACGATTATCTGCCGTGAGCTTTTAAAAGGCATAAAGGTTCAGGGTGGCTCTAAGCCTGAGGCAAGAACTGAGGAATATTATAAAGTCCGCCCCTGTGTCCGCTTTGTAATCTCCGCCGCCGACATGCTTGACGATTTTTTAAAAGAAAATAATTTATAAGAAAAAAAGAACGGCTTTGAAGCCGTTCTTTTTTATAGATAAACTCTTATTTTTTGTGCTAAGTTTTCTTCAACCTCGATAATGTCTTTAACAATTCCTTTAACATCTTCGTCTGCGTCTTTATACTGATTAAGATACTTATTGATTGACTTGATTCCCATATGACAGCCGTCGGTTAAAAGGTCTGCCGCAGTTTCGTCTGTTTTCTCCATTGTCATCATAACATTGGTTTTAAACCACGCCATCCCCTTGGCTATTTTATGCGGTTCTTTCCCGTCATCTCCGATCCTATTCAGAGCCTCTTCCGTATCGGCTTCAAGCTTTTTGTGTTCCTTTAAGCTGTTATGAAGAATCTCCTGAAAATGTCCGTCTTTAACAGATGGAAGAATCTCCTCTATTGCATCTATGCCCATTTTTATTCCTGAGTTACATTCTTTGAGTAGTTTAACTGTATCAGGACTTGCCATAAAAATCACCCTTTCTTTTTTGGTTATTATGGGTAATTTTTATAAAATTATACACTTATTTCGGGATAGAGCAGTAGCTCAAATCAATGGTTATAACGCAGAAATAATTTTCGTGCTTTTCTCTGACCATAGCCTTGATTTTATCTTTGATTTCGCCGTGGCTTATCCCAGTTTGATGAGGCACAACACAGTCAAAAATGAGGTTGGTATGTGTGGGGCCCGGGACAATTCTTAAATCGTGGATTGAAAGGGCAGGATGAATTTCCTTAACCAACCCCGAAAGCCATTTGCGGATATCGTTTACCGCATCATCCTGAGTTACAATTGGGTCAAAATGCACTATAATATTAAGCCCGTCCTCCTCAAAAAAGTCTCTTTCAATTCTGTCTATGGTGTCGTGGCTTTTAAGAACATCCTCTTCTGCCGCCATTTCAACATGGACACTGGCGAAAACTCTTCCGGGACCATAGTCGTGGACAAGTAAATCGTGGGTCCCTAAAACCCCGTCATAGCTCAAAATTTTATCTTGTATGCGGTTTACAAGTTCTTCCTCCGGCGCTCTTCCAAGGAGCGGGTCCAGAGTATCTTTAACAAGTGCCAGACCGCTATACATAATAAAGAGAGCAACCCCGAGACCGATATATCCGTCAAGATTAACATTAAAATTAATAGAAATCACAGCGCCCAAAAGGACGGCAGAGGTTGTTAAAATATCGTTTCTGCTGTCCGTTGCCGCCGCAATAAGCGTTTTTGAGTTTATTCTTTTCCCTACATTTTTAGTGAAAAACATCATCCACAGCTTTACTAAAACCGAGGCAACAAGAATGGAAAGGGAAAGGATACTGAAAGTAGTTTCGCTTGGATTTAAAATTTTGTCAACACAGGACTTTAAAAGTTCAATGCCGATTAAGATAATCAAAATGGAAACCATAAGCCCTGAAAGATACTCAAATCTTGCGTGGCCGTATGGATGCTCCTCATCGGCAGGCTTGCTTGACAATTTAAAGCCCAAAAGGCTTATAAGGCTTGACGAGGCATCGGATAAATTATTAAGGGCGTCCGCCGTAACGGAAACGCTTCCCGAAAGAAAGCCTGCAATAATTTTGCCTGCAAACAAGATAAGGTTGCAAAAAATTCCAACCCACCCCGAAAGAGCGCCCATTTTCGAACGAACAACAGCATCTGATGTATTTTTATAATCTTTTACGAAAAGTTTAATCAGACTTTCAGTCAATTAAATCACTCCTAAATGTTCAAGAAGAATTTTAATCCCTATTGCAATCAAAACTACTCCGCCTAAAAATTCTGCTTTCCCCTTATATTTTGCACCGAAGAAGTGCCCCACATATATTCCGACTGCGGATAAAGCAAAGGTTATAACCCCTATAAAGCTTACCGCCGCTCCGATATTGACATCCTTTAAAAGAGCAAGGGTTATTCCCACCGCCAGAGCGTCAATACTTGTTGCAACGGCGAGAGGAAACATCTCTTTCGGGCAGAAAGAGCAGCAAATTTCTTTCTCTTTTTCCAAAGATTCTTTAATCATATTCCCGCCGATTATAGCAAGAAGGGCAAACACAACCCAATGGTCAAAGCTTACAATATATTTTTCAAAATAGCTTCCGCAAAAATATCCGATTAAAGGCATAACCGCCTGAAATATACCGAAATAAAACCCTGCTGTAAGTGCGTGTTTAATCTTAATTTTCTGCACGGATAACCCCTTGCAGATTGCAACGGCAAAGGCATCCATGGAAAGCCCCACCGCAATTATAAAAAGTTCCCAAAGTCCCATTATAAGTCCTCCTGTTACTCCCCTTAAAATATCACAATTCACATTTTTTGTCAAGGGAATGTAAGTTTGAAAGGCTCTTGATTTATGGCGAATTTTGTGGTAAAATGTCAGTATCAAATTATAGGGACTGATTCTAATGATAAAACTTTTTAATATTGACCATTTCCGTCTTGAAGACACCCTCCTTTGCGGGCAGTGTTTCCGCTTTAAGAAAGAGGAGGACGGCGTCTTTTACGGGGTTGTGGGTAGTCACGCCGTTAAGATGTATTATGCGGATGAAAACACGATTTTCCTTGAAAGCTCTAACCCTGATTTAGTCTATTGGAGCCACTATCTAAGCTTTTCGACAGACTATAATTTAGTTGAAAATACCTTTTCGGGAGATGAAAATCTCAAAAAGTGTATGGAAGTGGGCCACGGCATAAGAATTCTTCATCAGGATTTATGGGAGACCATTGTTTCCTTTATAATTTCCGCCAACAACAACATTCCGAGAATACAGAAAATTATTGAAAAAATGTGCGAATTGTTCGGGGAGGAAATTGACTTTGAGGGAAGAAAATATTATGGCTTCCCAACTCCTGAAAAGCTCTCCTCTCTTACCTTGGAAGATTTAGCGCCCATAAAGGCAGGGTTTAGGGATAAATATATCCAAGATGCGGCAAAGAAAGTTGCATCAGGAGAAATTGACCTTGACAAGCTCCCCTCTTTATCCGATGCTGAGGCAAAGAAAGAGCTTATGAAAATAAAAGGGGTCGGAGAAAAGGTTGCGGACTGCATACTGCTTTTTGCCCTGTCCCGATACAAAACCTTCCCGAAAGATGTATGGATAAAGCGGATTATGGAAGAAACCTATGGCGTCTCCGAAAAGGAAATTGACGCTTTCGCATCCGAAAAGTTCGGCAATTTTGCAGGAATTGCTCAGCAATATCTTTATTATTACCACGCCATAAAAAAACCTTTATAAAATTTTGTTTTCCTCTTGAATATTAAAGGAAAATAGTGTAAAATATAAGTTGTGATTATAATTAAATTTAAATACGGAGGATTAGATTATGTTAGTTAGTGCAACAGAGGCCCTTAAAAAGGCAAAGGAAGGCAAATATGCAATTGGCCAGTTCAATATCAATAACCTTGAATGGACAAAGGCAATTCTTCTTACTGCCGAGGAATGTAAGTCTCCTGTTATCTTAGGTGTTTCCGAGGGTGCGGCAAAATATATGTGCGGTTTTAAGACAGTTGCAGATATGGTTAAGGCTATGGTTGAGTCTTTAAACATTACTGTTCCTGTTATTCTTCATTTAGACCACGGTAGCTACGACGGTGCAAAAGCAGCTATTGGAGCTGGTTTCTCATCAGTTATGTTTGACGGTTCTCACTACGGAATTGAAGAAAACATTGAAAAGACAAAGGAAATCATCGCTCTTGCAAAGGCAAACGGCATCTCTGTTGAAGCTGAGGTTGGTGCAATCGGCGGCGAAGAAGACGGCGTTGTTGGTAGCGGCGAAGTTGCTGACCCGGCTGAGTGTAAGTTAATCGCTGACCTTGGAGTTGACATTTTGGCTGCCGGTATTGGTAACATCCACGGCAAATATCCTGCTAACTGGGCAGGCCTCAACTTTGATGTTTTAGCTGAGATTGAAAAGGCAACATCTCCAATGCCTCTCGTTCTCCACGGCGGAACAGGTATTCCAACCGATATGATTAAAAAGGCAATCTCCCTTGGAGTTTCAAAAATCAATGTTAACACAGAATGTCAGCTTTCTTTTGCGGCTGCTGTGAGAAAATACATTGAAGAAGGCAAGGATTTAGAGGGCAAGGGCTTTGACCCAAGAAAGCTTTTAGCTCCCGGCGTTGAAGCAATCAAGGCAACAGTTAAAGAAAAGATGGAACTTTTCGGTTCTATTAACAAGGCATAAATAAAACTTGAAAAATCCGTCCGGATTTAGGCGGATTTTTCTTTTTAATAAAGAGGGATTATTATGTATATTATCGCAGGGCTTGGAAACCCGGGCAGGAAATACGCAGGGACAAGGCACAACATCGGCTTTGATGCAGTTGATGCCATTGCCTCTAAAAATAACATAAAATTCAATAAAAGCAAATTTAAAGCCGACATCGGCGAGGGCACTATCTGCGGAGAAAAGGTTATCTTGGTTAAGCCACAGACCTTTATGAATTTAAGCGGAGAGAGCATTCGCCCTATTTCCGATTGGTATAAAGTTCCATGCGAGAATATAATAGTAATATATGACGACATTTCCCTTCCTCTTGGCACTCTGAGGCTTAGAACAAAGGGAAGCGCAGGCGGGCACAACGGAATGAAGAGCATAATCTATCAGCTCGGGACCGATGTTTTCCCACGAATGAAAATCGGGGTTGGTGCTCCCCCTGAAATAGACTATGACTTAAAGGACTTCGTTTTGGGAAAATTCTCAAAAGCCGAGGTAGAAACTCTTGTTAAAACAGTTGTTAAGGTTACAGACGCCGTTGAAAATCTTATAACAAACGGCGCAGAAAATACTATGTCAAAATTTAACGGGTAGCAAAAATATGAGCGGATTTATGAAAATCATTGAGGAGCTGGCGGATTTTTCCGACCTTACCTCCTCCCTTGAAAATGGAATAACTCCGATAAATCTTATGGGTGTGGCTGATTCTGTCCGTGCCCATTTTATTTCTTGCGCCTCAAAAAAGCTTTCAAAACACGCATTCGTTATAACCGAGAGCGACACCTCTGCACGAAAATTAATTGAAGATTTAAGCTTTTTCTCAGGGGAGAATGTTCTCTATTTCCCCTCTGTTGACTTGCTTTTTTATGATGTGGAAGCCTCAGGGCAGGACATAAGCGCACAAAGGCTTAAAGTTTTATCCACCCTTTGTTTCTCTGACGAGAAATGTCATATTGTAACCACAAGAAAGGCTCTTTGCTCCATAACCGCAGAGAAAAATCTCTATGAAAATCTTTCAAGGATTCTCTCTGTCGGGGACGACATTGACCTTGACGAAATAAGAAAACTATTTATCGATTTAGGCTATACCTTCGAGGACGAGGTCAGCGGAAAAGGGCAATGCAGTATGCGAGGGGGAATCTTTGATTTCTTCCCGCCTGAAAGAGATTTTGCTGTCCGCATCGAGCTTTGGGATACAGAAATTGATTCTATCCGTCTTTTCTCCCCCGAAAGCCAGAGGACAATTGAAAACATAACCTCCTGCCTTTTAACTCCTGCTAAGGAGATAATTTTAACAGACGAAAAGCGGGAGATCCTTGCCTCTTTCTTAAAGAGCGAAGGGAAAAAGGCTTCCAAAAAAGAGGATGAGAAAAATAATCATCTTTCTCAAATTCTTCTTCGGGATTTAGAGAGAGTTGAGGAGAAAATCACTTTCCCGTCAATTCATAAATATCTCCCTGTTTTATATAGCGAGCCTGCAACCATTGCGGACTATCTTGATGATAATTATATTATTTTCGCAGACGAGGCAGGAAGACTTTCTGAAAACGCAAAAATTGAGGCAGAGCAATTTGCCGAAGATTTAAAATCCCTTTTAGAGAGGGGAATTATCCCTAAAACCTCATATAAATATTCTGCGGATTTTTCTTCTGTGATAAAAAATCTTTCTTCCCGTGCTTTTGTTGGCATGAGCAGTATTTCCTACTCCTGCCCCGACTATAAGCCGAAGAAAATTATAAATATAACTTCAAAAGGAATAAACGACTATCACGGTAAGCTCGAATTTTTCTATGACGCTCTCTCCTTTTACAAAAAAAATAACTACAAAATCGTTATCCTTGCAGGAAACGAAAACAAGGCGAAAAACCTTTGCACCTCTTTGGAGGACGAGGGTTATTCCCCAACATACTTAAAGGAATTTGACACTCTCCCCTCATCAGGTGGAATTATTGTGACTTTGGGCAGTATTTCCCGAGGCTTTGAATATCCTCTTATAAACACGGCTGTCATCAGCGATAAAGAGATTTTCGGGAGCCATAAAAAGAAAAAATCCCGTTTTAAAGTAAACAAACAGGATAAAATCAACAGCTTTACCGACCTTAAAATCGGGGATTTTGTTGTGCATCAAAACCACGGCGTCGGCAAATATATGGGAACTGTTCAGCTTGATGCAGGCGGAATAAAGCGAGATTACTTAAAGCTTTTATATAAAGGAAGCGATGTTTTATATGTCCCCACGGACCAGCTTTCCTTAGTTTATAAACACGCCTCAAAAGAGGGCTCTTCTGTCCGCCTTAATACGCTTGGCGGAACTGACTGGTCAAAGACAAAGCAGCGGGTTAAAAAGTCCTGTGAGGATATTGCAGATGACTTAATCGCCCTTTATGCAGCGAGAGAATCTATCCGCGGAGTTGAATGTGGCCCTGATGATGAATGGCAAAGAGTTTTCGAGGCATCTTTCCCCTACGAGGAAACAGATGACCAGCTTTCCAGTATCGCCGAAATCAAGGCGGATATGGAAAGACCACGGCCAATGGACAGACTCCTTTGCGGAGATGTTGGCTACGGCAAGACCGAGGTTGCTATGCGCTCTGCCTTCAAGGCGGTTATGAACGGCTATCAGGTTGTTTATCTTGTTCCAACCACAATTTTAGCAAGTCAGCACACAAACACCTTCCGTCAGAGAATGAGGGACTTTCCCATAAGGATTGCATCCCTTTCAAGGTTTAACACTCCTTCTGAGCAAAAAGAGGTTATAAAAGGACTTAAAAGCGGAGAGGTTGATATTGTTATAGGCACTCACAAGCTTTTAAACCCTGCCATTGAATATAAAAACTTAGGACTACTCATAATTGACGAAGAACAGCGTTTCGGCGTTAAGCATAAGGAACAAATCAAGGAGCTTCGGAAGAATATCGATGTTTTAACTCTTTCGGCAACCCCTATTCCAAGAACTCTTCATATGTCAATGTCGGGAATTCGTGATATGAGCATTATTGCTCAGCCACCGGGGGAGAGGTACCCTGTTGCTACTTATGTTTTAGAATATGACAGAGAGGTAATCCGCGAGGCCATAAACCGCGAAATTGGCAGAGGCGGTCAGGTTTACTATCTTTATAACCGTGTTTCGGGAATTGAAAAAGTGGCAGAGGAAATTTCCGCTATGATTCCTGACGCAAGAATTGCCGTGGCTCACGGGAAAATGAATGAGCGTGAGCTTGAAAATATTATGATGTCCCTTTATGAAGGGGAGATTGATATTTTAATCTGTACCACCATAATTGAGACAGGTCTTGACATCCCTAATGTTAACACTATAATAATTGAAGATTCAGACCGAATGGGTCTTTCTCAGCTTTATCAGCTCAGGGGAAGAGTCGGGCGTTCCGACAGGCTGGCCTATGCCTACCTCACTTTCAGGCGCAACAAGGTTTTAACCGAGGATGCGGAAAAGAGACTTCGTGCCGTAAAGGAATTTACGGAGTTCGGCTCAGGCTTCAAAATTGCCCTCCGCGACCTTGAAATCCGCGGAATGGGCAACCTTATCGGTGCGGCGCAAAGCGGTCATATGGAGGCCGTTGGCTATGAAATGTATTGCAAAATGCTTGACAGCGCAATCAAGGCCCATAAGGGAATTGTCTCAGAGGATCAAACGGACACTCTTATCGATGTCCCCATTGACGGATATATCCCCGAAAGATATATTCCTTATCACTCCCAAAGGCTTTCCGCTTATAAACGCATTGCCGCCATTGAAAACGAAAACGATTTAATGGACGCTCAGGATGAGCTTTGCGACAGATACGGAAATCTTCCGCCCTCCGTTGAAAACCTCTTAGAGATTTCTCTTATCCGCAAAATGGCGTCGGATAAGAAATTCACGGAGGTCAGCTTAAAAGACGGAATTTTAAAGCTTTTCTTCTCAGAAGAAAATCCGCCTGAAATGGATAGAGCAATCGAATATGCCTTGGAAAATCCACTTACGGTTGCCATAAGAAAGGGTAAAAAACCTCATATTGAATTTAAGGTTGAGGCGGATTGCTCCCAGAAACAGCATATAGAAAATATCAAAAAAACCATTGAAAAAATGTAACTGCTGTTGTATAATATTTTTATACCAAAGAGATTTATGTTTAGGAGGAATATATTATGTGGAAATGCAATAAATGTGGCTTAGAACTTGCTGACGATGTTCTTGTTTGCCCTTGCGGAGAAGCTAAACCCGAGGAAACGGTTGAGGCTATTGAGGCTGTTGAGGCTATCCCTGAAACCGAAGCGGTTGAAATCCCTCTTGCCGAAGAGGCTATTGTAACCGAAGAAACTCTCGAAGAGGGCAAAATTGAAGAAATCGCCGAAGAAGAGGCTGAGCCGAAGGTATTAAACAAGAAAATTGTTGCTTTAATCTGTCTTGTTCTTGCAATTATCTTAATCACAGCAGGAATTTTCGGCTATTATCTTAAAAACAGATACACTAAAATCACAGGAGAAAATAACACTATCACAACAGAGGATATTCAAATCACCTGTGATAGTATTTTCAGTGATGATATTGCAATGAAAGTTAACGGCGCAAAAATCGAGGAAGATATTTTTGAATATTTTATGAATGCTGCCGCTATTTCCTATCAGGAAAACTATTGCTATGACGACAACTATGACATCGACATTTCCCGTCTTGATAACTTTAAGTGGAGCGATTTCTACGATAAAGAAACAAAGACAACTCATAAAGACATTGTTATAACAGAGGCAGTTAATGCCTGTGCAGAGCTTTATTCAATCCTCTCTCTCGGGGCAAAAGCAGGGGTTTCCCTGACCACTACCGAGGGGGATATGATTAAAGAGACTGTTAAAAGCCTTAAAGCCACATACGGCGACGGTCTTGAAGAGGCTCTTGAAGCTCACGGCTATGACTCATTAAAGCAATATGAAAAGGTTCTCACTCTTGAAGCGAACATAGGCTCCGTCTATAACGATATGTCATCAAACCTTTCTAAATATATTGATAAGGATATGTCTGTTTTCAATTTTGACAGCGTTGATGACCTTGTTTATTACGCAAAGAGAACTGCAAAGATTTCTCTTAACAAAGACTTAATCGATGATTTCGATATTGAAATAAGTTATAAAGATGTTTACGAAGCAGAGCAAAAGGCTATGGAAGAAGCCGAAACTGCTGAGGCTGAGGCAACAGACGAAGAGGAATAAAAAAAATAAGAGCCCGACCCGATAACGCAATCAAAGATTGCGGTCGGGTGCCCCGAAACCTTGTTATTTTCACAATAAAAGCTCAAAGGAACAATCCTTTGAGCTTTTTCTTTTATATCATTTCGCAAATTTTTGGACGCCCCAGACACCAATTATAATCATAAGCGAATAGATTATATTCGGCAGGCTTAAAGCAGTATCTTTTAAAATCACAATTCCTGCAAAGATGGAAACAACCGTTATAACATTTGAGAAAACCGTTGTTCTTGAAATTGGGAGATGGGTGTTTGCATAGTTGATTAAGAAAAATGCAATAACCGAGGACAAAACCCCAAGATATAAAATGGAAATCAAAAAGCTTCCATTCATAAGTGGTTTATAAATAAGAGACAAATCGTTTATGTTTTCAATAACAGCCACCGCCGTAAAGACTATGCTTGCAAGGAAGAACATAACATAAGTTCTCTCAAATGGGCTGAATTCATTTGCACTCTGACGGCTTATGGCATTAAACATAACCGCCGACAAAATCGCCCCCAAAAGCAAAACTGCGCCCGGCAAAGTCGCCCCTTCTCCGTCTCCGCTTATTAAGATAACTCCCAAAACGGAGAGGACTCCGAAAAAGACCTGCCAGAGAGTTGGCGCTTCTTTCATAAACAGCGCCGAATAAATCATTGCGCCGATAGGGACCAGAGCCAGCATAATCGCCGCAAAGGTTGGAGAGGAAAGCTTTATTCCATAGCTTTCACAGTAGAAATATATAACGGGTTGCATAATCCCCATAATAAGTACTTTTAAAACTTTCTTCCCTTTAAAGTTGATTTTAACCACCTTGAAGATAACTAAAAGGTTTAAAATCAAAAAGGCGAAAAGAAAGCGCAGGGCAAGCAAAACCGAAGGGCTTGCCACTTTAAGACCCATATCCGAAAACATAAAGCTGAAACCGAATATGAAGTTTGAGAAAAATGCCGCCAAAACCGCAAGGACTGCGGTTTTCTTTTTTATGTTATTCTCCATTTTATTTCCGTCCAATCTAACTTTGAGAAATGTTTATTTCAGTTACAATCCAGCCGTTTTTGCGGTTCTCGACCACAACGGTCGCCGTATTCTCTATTCTTGAAAAAGAGCCTTTGCTTTCATAGATATAATTTAAAATGTCCACCCCAAGCTCCAATGACCATTTCTGGTTTTCCTCAGCGGTCATTGTTTCTAGTTTGGTCATAAATTCTTCCATACTCATTCCCTGGGATGCGATATATTCGCTCATATAAGAGGAGAAATTTACTCCGCTCATATCAGGGATTGAGATAAGATAGCTTACCGTTGCCTTATCTCCGTTTTTTTCTACCCCTGTTCTTTGGCAGAGGGTATTGTTGAATGTGTTTCTAAGAAGCCTTTCAACCTTTTCCCCTGAAACGCCTTTGGAAATTCCTTCTAATGATTGTTTTATGCCACTGCGGAATCGGCTTATTTCCGCTCTTGCATTTCCCTCTTCTAAAACATACTGTTTGGCAGAGGAAAAATCCCCTGTGTAAATGGCGTCCATACACTTATCTGACGCCTCTTCGGGAGTTTTGGCATAAATTATTTCCACAACTTCCTCTTCCTCGTCAAAGTCAAAGGAAAGTTCTTCCTCTTCCTTGGGTGGCTCTGTCTCCTCTTTCTTGCAGGAGGAAAGCCCCAAGAGAGCCACAAGTATTAAAATCAGCGCTAAACCTTTTCGTCTCATATTATTTAACCGTTCCGTCAGGGTTGAATAAAGGAAGCTTTTCAAGATAGATAATATCTTCTCTGTCCTGAGCATCTCCTTCGGCAAGGATTGTCATCTTGCCAACTATATTTCCACCTGCTTTTTCAACAAGCTGTTCAATTGCAGAAAGAGATTCTCCCGTTGAAATAACATCATCAATAATGAGAATTCTCTTGCCTTTCATTTTATCTGCATCCGCCTTATCAAGATAAAGCTTTTGCTCTTTTGCAGTTGTTATGGAATTTACCGTAACCTCAAAAACTTCCTGCATATAAAGTTTTGGATTTTTTCTTACCAAAACATAGAAATCGTCCCCATTCTGGCGGGCCATTTCGTGAATAAGGGGAATACCCTTAGCCTCAGCAGTTATAAGGTAGTCATACTCAGGAGCTTTTTTAAGAAGCTCTCTTGCACAAGCAACAGTAAGCTCTGCATCCCCGAAAATTACAAATGCGCCGATATATAAATCGTCTGTAACTTTGCAAAGAGGAAGCTCACGGTCAAGGCCTGCTATATTCATTTTATATTTCATATTTTTTCACCTCTATTATAAATATTAGTCAACTTCTGGCAAAATCCTTTTCTTTTACGCTTTTTTCGGCAGGAATAACAAAATTAAATGCTCCCGGGGCGATTTCAAATTCAATTCTGTCCCCGCTTTCAATTTCCCCGTCTATACAAATTTTTATCTCGCCGTTGTTAGGTGTTATGGTAATTTTTTCGCACTTTCCTGTCCAGATTACTTCATCAATTTTAGGAAGATTTAAAAAACTGCCTTTCATATAATTCGGGAGAAGTTTTATGAATTCCCGCCTTGGAACATCCTTTACAATGTTAACGCTTATAAGCCCATCGTTAAGCTCTGCCAGTGGGTTACTCTTTATTCCCCCTCCGCAGAAGCACCCGTTGGCAATTGATGTCAAAAGCAGTTTGCCGTCATGCTTAACCTTGCCGTCTATCTCTATTTTAAGGTTGGCTCCGTTTTTCTTTATAAGGTTAAGAAGAACCGATGCAAGATAAGCAAAAGAGCCTGAGATAAAAGGCTTCTTTTTAAGCTCAGCCACTTTATCGGCAACATTACAGTCAAAGCCAATGTTGAACATATTGGCGCAATAGCCTATCTTCTCTTTCCCTTTTGAAAAAATGCTGTAACGGATAGCGTCACATTTAACGCTATCTCCGGTCGCTTGAAGATAAGCATCGCTAAACTCTGCCCCATCCTTAAAGTTTCTGCAAAAATCGTTTCCTGTCCCGATTGGGATAACGCCGATTTCCGCCTCAGGCTCAGCAATTGCACCGTTTAAAACCTCGTTTAAAGTTCCGTCGCCACCGCAGGCGATAAATCTTGCAGGGCCATATTTCTTGCAGTATTTCTTCACAAACTTTTTCGCGTCCGCAGCTCTCCGGGTTAGATAAACCTGAGATTTCTCCGCAGTTTTCTGAATTTTTTCTTTAAGTTCTTTTGCTTTTTTGCCCTGGCCTGCGCAAGGGTTTATAATAAAAATCGTTTTCATATTTCATCTCGCTTTATTTTTTATAGTTGGGTCAAAGCTCAGATGCTTACTTGAAAATCAACAAAAAACATCGGGAACCGATGTTTTTTGTGTATTTATTAGTTGATTTTTGGAAGAGATGCAGCCGCAACAGACTG
>JAFQRU010000086.1 GCA_017409915.1 Clostridia bacterium | reverse complement strand
TATATTGACGACTATTTTATGGGTGAAATTGAGGTTCAGTCAAGAACTGATTCTATCATTTCAATTAATGGCGGAACAGGAACAGCTGCGGAAGTAAGAAATGTAAAGATTAACGATGCTTCCAAGGTTTCTATTGGTTCAAGCGGTGGTTCATCTTCAAGCAGTGGCGGAGAAGTTGTTTCTCCAACATATCCGGTAGAGCCATACTATTATGACTTTGTTAACGGAGAAAATTTAAGCGATTGGGAAAACAACAAGGTAAACCGTTGGAGAGTTGAAGACGGTATGCTCCGTGGTGACAACAATATGCATGTTGCCAGCGAAATGAACGAAGTTAGCCGTAAAACAGGCTTTTCGGATGACTTTGTTTTAACTGCAAGGCTTCGTTGGCCGGTTAGAAATACTGATGTTCCTTTGCAGAGCGGTATTTATATCCGCTGGGATAATTGTCAGTTCCACTTAAAGCTTACCTATCAACAGTTTACTTACTATAACGGTGTTGCGGGAAGAGCTGTTGGTAACGGCCCTAACCTCACAGGTGACTTAAGAGGTCAGTTGGACAGCAATTGGAGAGAGATAAGACTTGAAACATATAACTATTGCGAAGGTGTTAGAGTTTATTTAGGCGAAAACCTTCTCTTTGATGGTTATATCAAGCGTTTTGCCAGCCAGACAGGCATGAGCACAGTTGCATTCTACACAGAACAGAACTTCTTAGGAGAAGCGGAAAGCTGCATGGATATTGACTGGGTTAAATATGAACCGATAACATATAACATTGAGATGGAAGAACCTCTCGGTGGATCTAAATATGCCGAAGGAACTCCGATTTATCTTAACGCAAATGTTTTAAGTAACAGCGAAGAAATTCCTTATGTTGATTACAGAATCAACGGCAGTATCGTTGCAAGAGGAATGGCTCCTGATTACAGAGCAGAGCTTAAAAATATCGGCGAAGGAAAATATTCTGTAACCGCTGAATATGGCGATCAGGTTTCAACCGCTGTTACATTTGAGGTTGTTCAGTCTATAAGAGCAGGCTTAAATGTAATCCCAAGCGGTAAAGGATATGTGTTAAATGCAGACCTTTACGATAGAGTAAATAATGTTAAAAAGGTTCAGTTCGTTGTTGACGGAAAGGTTGTGGGAGAAGACACATCTGCTCCATTTAGCTATAATCTTTCTTCTTTAACACCGGAACCTCATAAGCTTTCAGCTTATTTCTGCAATGAAGCCGGATTGATTCTCAGCGTTGCAGACTATGACTGGAAACCATCCCTTACACCAAGCAGTGTATCAAGAAGTTATACAAACGAAATTTCTTATACTGTATCCGGTGGAACCGGAAGCGGAACATACGAAATGAGTAACGGACACCATAAGGTGTTATTAACTCATACACCTGAAAAGGTAACATATATGACCGCAGACGGCGAAGAAAGCTTCGCTCCTGGAACGGGTGATTTCTATATCATTACGCAGGGACCTTATGCGGATGTTTACAGAAACGGCCAGTTCTCATTCTCTTATTACCTCCCACAGACAAGCGAGGTAAGTCAGAGCTATAAGCAAAACGGCTTGACATTCAGCAATAAGTATATAGCTTCTCCAAAAGAGAGAGGAACTTTCTTTGCAGACAGCAATATAGCTCCAGGAAGATACACATATAGATTGCCATCTCTTCCATATATCTTTAAAACTGCATTTGTTGCAGATAAAGCAGATAATGTAAGAATTGCAGTAAACGACAGTATCTTCAGAACTGATGTTGAACTTAAAGATGGAAAAATCTATGTTTGGACACTTAAATTTGACGCATCCGATCCTGAATATATCGAGCTTTGCGATGCAGTTGATGCAGATAATGTATATTATCATTTTGACACAGTGGGCGGTATGAACCGAATTTATGCCAATGGTAAATTCTTAAGCTCATTCAGAAGTATTGCGGCTGCAGGAGAACCATCTGTTTTAATCGATGTTAAAGCAGGCGACGGTATCTCTTATATGAACATAACAGAGAACCAGGATTTATTCATCTATAAAGATGATTTCTCAAATTCTGCTGAATTTGATTCTGTTTATTACTGGCAGGATACAAAGGGAATGGAAGTTACAAGAGATGAAAGCAAGAATATGCTTTCTCTTAACGCTGTTGGAAAACAGAATGCAGTGGCTGAACTTACTTCTTATTCAGGGGACCAGTCTTTATCAGCAGATGTTATAGTAAATGGTAAAGAAGGCGGATTCTGGATTCTTGCTCAGCATTCTCATACAGAAAAATGGACAAAAGTAGGTTATAACTTTGATACAGGAAAGTATGAAATCGTTTATAACTATGACGGCAATGTAAGAACTCTTACTTCAAAGGAAGGAACTTTCCCAACAGGAGAAAGCGTTCACGTTGAGTTTATTGTTGAGAACGATGACCCGGTTAGAACAATGACTTTCTTGGTTAATGGAATTCCAACAATCAGTTATGTTGACCAGATAGGCTATAACCGTGGTAAAATGGGCTTTATGATAACGAATAACTCCGTTTTGGTTGACAATGTTGACTTCCGCGGAGATGCAAGACCTGTTTTAGGGGTAACAGACCATGTTATTGAAAAACCAACAGGTGCAACTCACGATATAATTGAGCACGAAGATAAGCTTCAGATTACAACAGAAGTTGGATATTCTTTCTATACTGAAGACGGCGGTAAGACCTGGACAAATGGTCCTACTAAAGTTGGATACTATGAGCAGAATATGTTGCAGCTTACAAAGACCCTTGAAGATGGAACAAGAGTGTTAGGCGATGAAGTCCTCACCTTTGTTCCAGGGACTACAGGCGGCACAGACGCAAACGGAAACGCGTTGGGAAATACATTTGTTAAGTATTCTCCTGACAGAGGGGAAACCTGGGAAGATTGGGGAACCTTATATCCTGAACCAATTGGTGATGCTTATGCCTTCACAGCAGACGGTGTTAAGCAGGGCCCATCAGGCAGACTTTATGCGGCTGTCGGCCGTGGTGACTTAATTGATCCTGGTGTGTTTGCCGAAGACGCTGGTGTTATTCAGTGTGTATATAGTGACGACGGCGGAAGAACCTGGACACAGGGCGGTATTGTTTCTTATAAAGATGTTAAGTCCGTTGTAAACGAAGCGCAAATTCTTGAAAGCCATGACGGCGTTGTAACAATGTATTACAGAACTGACTTAGGTATGGTTCGTGCGGTTAAGTCTTATGACGGCGGTGACACTTTTGATACCGAACATGTTTACAGAACACCGTTCTTATCAGCGGCTAACTGCTTCGGTATGACAGTTGACCCAATCGACGGTAAGACTTTATACGCTGCTTGGGGTCACGATAACGCTAACCTCAGCGCTCAGAACCAGCAGCCAAGACAGAGATGGTCATTGGCAAGAAGTCTTGACGACGGCGAAACATGGGAGTTCTTAGGCTCGATTTATGAATGTACTTTTGGCGGTCCTTCGAACACCAATATGAACACCATGATGAATGTTACAACTGATTACCTTATGGTTAATGGTTACCGTCTTGACAAACATAATGTTAACATTCATACTTACAGCGGAACAGACCTTGTAAGAAAAGATACATTAAAGTCAACAAAAGCTTTTGAACAGCTTCATTTGTGCGACACCGGAACTCTTGAACGTTACTGGGGAACTGTTTTAGCTGATATGGCGACATATATTATCGCTGATGATTCTAACGGCGTTGTTTTAGTAGATGGTCGTAAGGTCGAAAATGCAGCACAGAACGGAGAAATTCTCCTTGACTGCGTAGCATCTTATATCGGTGCTAAAATCGAAACCGGTGCAAACGGCGAAGTAGTTTTGGCATACGGCGACGCAAAGGTTGCTATTTCGAATGTAACCAATAAAAACGGCAGATATTTCGTAAACAGAGAAAGCATTGCAAACCAGTTTGGCTTTGGAATCTTCACTACTGATAGCGGAATCTGTTATATGGGCAACACAGGTAAAGTTCTTGCAAGCATTGAAAAACGCTTTAAGAATGGACTTGAAATTGCTAAATAGATAAGTATTAAAACTGCGGAGAATATCTCCGCAGTTTTTTTCTTTTTTTAAAGACAAAATGACCCGTTTGTTAGTTAAATTATTTGACAAAACCTGTTGCAAAACAAAAAACACTATGCTATAATGAAAGTGAAATAATATGTATAATTTTCAGTCCGTAAAAATACGGATTGTATAATAAATAAGGAGGGGTAATATGAGTTTGTATAACTACATCTTAAACAAAGAACATCATAAGTTCAGAAAGAATATTTCTCTTGAATTTGACAAGAATATGTCGCCGATTGAAAGAATGACTTATAGATTTGAAGAGCTTTCCAAGGCAGAAACTCCTGTCATTTTACCTGAGGAACAAATTTGTTTTATAAGAACAATAAAGAATATTCCTGACATTTTTTCAGAAGAAGAATGGGCAGAAATAAAGAGCAAACATTTCATCCACGAGCTTGGATATTTCTCAAACTTGTCCCCAAATTATGAGGACGCTATTAAAGTCGGCCTTCTTGCAAAAAGAGAAGCTGCTGATGAATACGGCAAGAGAGTAATTGACGCTATTTTAGCTCTTACAGAAAGATATAAAGAGGAGGCTAAAAAGCAGGGCCGTGACGATATCGTTAAGGTCTTGGATGTTGTGCCTGCAAAGGGGGCAACAACTTTCAGGGAGGCACTTCAGTCTTTCAGAATTATTCACTATTCTCTCTGGCTTGAAGGTAACTACCACAATACGGTCGGAAGATTTGATAAGTATATGTATCCTTATCTTAAGGCTGATTTGGATAAGGGCATAATCACAGAGGAAGAGGCCCAGACTCTCCTTGATGATTTCTTCTTATCCTTTAATAAGGACAGCGACCTTTATGTTGGTGTTCAGCAGGGAGATAACGGTCAGAGTATGGTGCTTGGCGGACTTGATGAGAACGGGAATGAAGTTTTCAATCTCTTATCAAAAATGTGTCTTATTTCAAGCAACAATCTCTTAATGATTGACCCTAAAATTAACCTCAGAGTTAGCAAGAACACCCCGCTTGAAATATACGAGCTTGGCTCTCAGCTTACAAAGGCCGGCCTTGGTTTTCCACAGTATTCGAATGACGATGTTGTAATTGACGGTCTTACCAAGCTTGGTTATGAATATAAGGATGCAATTGATTATGCAATCGCTGCCTGCTGGGAATTCATTATTCCGAAAGTTGGTGCAGATGTTGCCAACATCGGTGCGCTTTCTTTCCCGAAAATTGTTGACATTTGTCTCCATAAACATTTGGAAAATGCGGAAACCTTTGAAGCATTTATGGAAAAGGTTAAGGAAGAGATTAATATCGAATGCGACAACATTTGCAACGGAATAAAAGATCTCTGGTTTATTCCATCTCCGTTTATGAATGTTTTGATGGACTGCAATATCTATGAAGGCGGAAAGTATAACTACTTTGGTATTCACGGAACAGGTATTGCAACAGCAACAGACTCTCTTGAAGTAATTAAGAAATATGTTTTTGATGAAAAGACAATTTCCAAGAAGGACTTAATCGAGGCTGTTGACAGTGATTTTGAAAAGCACGAAGAAATTCTTCCGATTGTAAGATATAACACTCCAAAGTTTGGTCAGAACATTGACGAAGTTGATGCACATGCGGTTAAGCTTCTTGATTTATTCTCAGATGCTCTTGAAGGAAGAGTAAATTGCCGTGGCGGAAAATTCAGAGCAGGAACAGGCTCTGCTATGTTCTATCTCTGGCACGCGAACGATATCGGTGCATCCCCTGACGGAAGAAGAAAGGGCGAGCCTTTTGGAACAAACTTCTCTGCAAGCTTGTTTGCAAAGATTGATGGACCTGTTTCGGTTATTAAATCTTTCTCAAAACCTCATTTTTCCAAAGCAATCAACGGCGGACCATTAACCCTTGAATTCCACAACAGTATGTTTACTGACGAGGATTGTATCCAGAAGGTTGCTATGCTCGTTAAGGCATATGTTGATATGGGAGGACATCAGCTTCAGCTTAACGCTGTAAATATGGATAAGATGGTTGATGCACAGCTTCATCCTGAAAACCACAGACAGTTGGTTGTCAGAATTTGGGGTTGGAGTGCGTACTTCGTTGAGCTTGATAAAGAATATCAGGATCATGTTATGAGGAGACAGGAATACACCATATGACAGGTATAGTTTTTGATATAAAGGAGTTTTCGCTCCACGATGGGCCAGGCCCGAGAGTTACGGTCTTTTTAAAAGGCTGTCCTCTTCGGTGCCTTTGGTGCCACAATCCGGAAGGACTAAGCCCGGAGCCTCAGCTTATGATAAAACATACTCTTTGCGGACACTGCGGAAGATGTCTTGAAAAGTGCGACCACGAAGAATGTAAGCCTTTCGACCGATGTATTTATGCCTGCCCCAATGGACTTATAAGCATTTCGGGTGTTGAATATACGGCGGAAAAGTTAGCTAAAAAGCTGATGCAAAATGCGGATTTTTACATAAAAAACGGCGGTGGTTTAACTGTTTCAGGGGGAGAACCTCTTATGCAGGCGGATTTTGTCTGTGAGCTTTTTGAAAAAGTGAAAATGCATAAGGCAATCCAGACCAGCGGTTTTGCGGATGAAGACACCTTTAAGAAAGTTATAGATTTGTGCGACTTTGTTATGATGGACATAAAGATTGCAGACAGAGAAGAGCATAAGAAATATACAGGTGTATATAACGATATAATACTTAAAAATTTTGAGTATTTAGCGAAAAGCGGCAAGGAATACATAATAAGAACACCGCTTATTCCAAATATTACTGACACAGAAGAAAATTTAAAAAAAATACAAAAAATAATAAAAAATTCCCCCTGGGAAAAGCTTCCTTTCAATAAAATGGCAGGGGCTAAATATCCTATGGTTGGGTTAGATTTTAATTTATTTAAAGGAGATATGTAAAATGGATTACAAAAAGTTATTTGATTTAACAGGAAAAGTTGCTATTGTTACAGGCGGAGCAGGTTACTTAGGCGCAGAGAATGTTAAGGCGTTAAAGGATTTCGGCGCAACTGTAGTAATTGCCGGCATCCCTATGACAGCTCGTTGGGAAGGGGAAGAAAAACCGGTATGCGATTTAGAGGTAGACTGTGATATTTCATCAACTGAGTCTATTGCAAACTGCTTTAAAACAGTATATGAAAAATTCGGCAGAATTGATGTTTTGGTAAACTGCGCAACTTTTGGTGCAGGCTACGGAGAAGCAAGCCAGCTTGAATTTATGGATGATGAAACTTGGGAAAAAGGAATAGACGGAGCTCTTAACTCTGTATTCCGTTGCACTCGTGAAGTTGTTAAATATATGAAGGAAACAGGTGGTTCTATTATCAACTACTGCTCAATGTATGGCGTTGTTTCCCCTGACCTCCGTATATACGGGGATAACCCACAGAAACAGCCACCGAACTATGGTGCAGGTAAAGCAGGTGTTGCTCAGCTTACACGCTATTCAGCAGGCGCTCTTGCTCAGTACGGTATCCGTGTTAACTGTGTAACACCGGGTCCATTCCCGAACCCTGCAAACCAGAATGATATGGAATTTAATGCAAAACTTGCAGGAAAAACTATGCTTGAAAGATTTGGACAGAGCTATGAAATGTCAGGGGCTGTGCTCCTTCTTGCATCTGATGCATCTTCATTTATGACAGGCTCTAACATCACAGTTGACGGCGGCTGGACAGCTTGGTAAGATATAGCTTTTAAGGAGATTTTACTATGGAAAAGATATCAGTTAAAGGTCTTGAATTTTCAAGACTTCAGCTTGGAACTGTTCAGCTTGGAGTTCCTTATGGCATAAACAATGCAGGAGGGCAGCCCGACAGAGAAGAGGCTTTTAAAATTCTTGACTGCGCAATAGAAAAAGGAATCAATATTCTTGATACAGCAAGCGGATACGGAGAATCGGAAGAAATAATCGGCGAGTGGCTCAAAACCATTCCGCAAGAAAAAAGACCTACTATCGTTACAAAAATGATGGATCTTGACCATTCATCTTATGATGCTTTAAAGGCAGATGTTTTTGCAAAGGTAGAAGAATCAAGAAGAAAACTAGGAGTAGAAACCATTGATGTTTTAATGCTCCATCGTTTTGATGATTATACCAATGACCGCGAAAATATGATGAAGGTTTTTCAGGCGTTAAAAGATGAAGGCTTGATTAAATATGCGGGTGCATCTGTGTATTCTTACCACAATTGGAAAGAACTTGCAGAGTCAGGATTTGATGCAACTCAGATTCCTATGAATATTTTTGACTGGACTCAGATTACAAACGGCGGACTATCTGAGCTTGAAAAATCAGGAATGATGGTTTTTGTAAGAAGCGTTTATTTACAGGGGTTAATTTTCCGTAATCCTGACGACCTTCCAGCTCATATGGATTATTGCGTTGAGCCTCTTAAGAAATTCCACGGACTTTGTGAAAAATACAAATTGACTCCTGCTGAACTTGCAATGTCTTTTGTGCTTTCTCTTAAAGGCATCCACGGCTTGGTTCTTGGCAGCGAAAAGGTAGAACAGGTTGAACAAAATGTTGAGCTTTTTGAAAATACTGTTCGCTTTGGCGATGCAGAAATGGAAGAAATTCGTGGTCTTTTTGAAGTTATGGACCCAAGAGTTATAAACCCAAGCGAATGGGAAAAAGAGTAGGCAAATATAATAATTAAAGAGGGTATTGTTATGATGGAAAAAGCAACAAAAGAAGTATTGGCGAAATTTGAAGAACTTGCGGAGCGAAGAATAGCTGAAATCCGTAACACAAAGGATGAAATAAAGGTTTCGGGTGCAGTTTACTATGTAAGCACAAGCGGAAACGATGACAACGACGGAAAGACTCCGCAGACTCCTTGGAAGAGCCTTGAAAAAGTTTCTACAACAGAGCTCAATCCGGGAGATGGTGTTTGTTTTAAGAGAGGAGATGTTTTCCGCGGGGCAGTAGCAACTCAGTCAGAAGTTACATATTTCGCATACGGCGAAGGCGAAAAACCAAAGTTTTATGGTTGGGACAGAAGTCTTTCTAACCCATCTCAGTGGACACTTTTTGACAAAGACCATAACATTTGGAAACTTAACGAAGAAATCCTTGACTGCGGAACTCTCGTTTTTAATGACGGTGAGGCTCATTGTCGCAAATTAATACCTTCTTACAGAAATGGTATGTTCGTATGTCGTGAAGATGAAAATAAGCCGTTTATTATGGCAGATGAAATGACAGAGGATCTTGATTTATTCTGTGATATTCGTGTAAAATGGTCAGATCCCGATGGAGAATCTAAAGGCGAAAGCTTCTTAGTTCCAATTGTTGACCTTGAAACAAAAGGCGACCTCTATCTCCGTTGCGACAAGGGTAACCCAGGTGAAGTATTCGATACAATTGAAGCAGTTGCAAAGAGAACTATATTCTCAACAGGTAGAAGACAAAATGTTCACATTGATAATGTTTGTATCAAGTATGCGAATTTTGGCGTTACGGGCGGAATGGGAACTCATGTAACCAACAGTGAAATTGGGTGGATTGGTGGAACAATTCAGCATTATTTCGGAACAGATCCAAACTATCCCCAGGGCAGAAGAGGCAGTGTAACCCGTTACGGCAATGCTATTGAATGTTATGGTGCTTGTAATGATTATGTAGTGGATAACTGTTATTTCTACCAACAGTATGACGCAGCAGTTACTCATCAGATTACAACAAATGGTAAGAAATACGAATTAAAGAATATAAGATATAGCAACAATGTTATCGATACAAGCGTATATTCTGTTGAATATTTCTTAAACCAGACTATGGGAGATACAGAAAGTTATATCGAAAACTGCGAAATCTGCGGTAATATTATGACAAATGCAGGATGTGGCTGGGGACAGCAACGCCATAATACGCATACTCCTGCTCACATTAAAGGCTGGAGCTACACAAATACTGCAAGAAACTTCTCTATTCACGATAATATTTTCTACAAGAGTGCATACAGAATTTTCCACATAGTTGCAGAGGAAGAAACAAGTCTTCCAACAATGTATAACAATACATATGTTCAGAAATATGGAATGACTCTCGGGCAATATGGCTCTAACAAAGAAAAAGAGCCGGAAATCGTTGGTTTTTACCCTAATGCTGAAGAATTTGTTCAGGAAACAATGGGGGATAAAGACGCAAAAGTGTACTATATTGAGTAGTAAAACGCAAATTTTACAAAAGATGTCCGAAAAATTAAAAAAAATTGTCCTAATTTTACTTGATTTTTTTGTTGCATTTTGTTATCATTAGAGTAGTGCATTATAATAAAACTTACGAGAGGAAGATGAAATTGCAAAAAAATAATGGTGATGTAGCAATTCTTTCAATTAAGAAAGAATCTTTGCTTAAAAGAATTTTAAAATGCTGGCAATTGTATGTATTTTTAATTCCGGCTGTGGTTGGCATGCTTATATTCCACTACTACCCGATTTATGGTATTACTCTTGCTTTTAAGAGATTTATGCCGGGAAGACCGATCAGCCAGGCTCCTTGGATAGGTTTTGAACATTTCAGGAGATTTTTTGCTTCTCCGAACAGTATGAGAATTATCTGGAATACCATTAAGATTTCTATGGTTTCCCAGGTGTTATTGTTCCCGTTGCCTCTTATCTTTGCTTTATCTTTAAACCAGGTTCAGCATATAAGAAGAAAGAAGTTTATTCAGAACGTTACATATATCCCGTATTTGTTCTCAGTGGTTATTGTTATGACCATGGCTGTTGTTTTACTTGCTCCAAATTCAGGTATTATCAACATTCTTGTTGAGAAATTTACAGGCGAGAAAATCCTTTTCTTCGGAGAGGATAAATATGTTCTTCCGATTTATGTTATAACCGGTATCTGGGCAGGTCTTGGATATAGTGCGGTTATGTATTTATCTGCATTATCTTCTGTTGACCAGGAACAGCTTGAAGCTGCAAAGATTGACGGCGCAACAAGACTCAGAATCATCTGGAGCATTGAACTTCCTGCTCTTCGCGATACAATCGTTATCCTTCTCATTTTGCAGTGCGGACACCTTCTTTCAGTTGGTGTAGATAAGATGCTTTTGATTCAGACTGACCTTAACAGAGGTGCTTCCGACGTAATCGGAACATATGCTTATGAGCTTGGTCTTATTAAGGGCGACTTCGCATTCTCGACGGCTATATCTTTGTTTAACAACCTTGCAAACATTTCATTGCTTTTAATAGTTAATGGTATTGCCAACAAGTTAAGCGACAACTCAATTTTCTAAGGAGGGGGGATAACATTGTTTAAAACTAAAAAACTTGATTCAGATAAAGTATTTGGATTTTTTAATAGTATTTTTCTTATTATAATTACAGCGCTTATCGTATACCCGATTTATTTTATTCTTATTGCATCAATAAGTGATCCTAACGCTGTTGCGGCAGGTCAGACAATGCTTCTTCCTAAAGGTGTAACTTTCTTGGGATATGCAAAGATTTTGGAAGATGCAAGACTTGTAACAGGCTTTAAAAACAGTATTATCCTTACTGTTTGGGGAACATCAATAGCTATGGCTATATGTTTAATAACGGCTTTTGCTCTTTCCAGAAAAGAACTTCCGGGAAGAAGATTTATAAACGGCTTTTTCGTATTCACAATGTATTTCGGCGGTGGCCTTATTCCTACATATTTATTACACCAGAGCTTAGGAACAATGAACACCTATTGGGCTCTTATCTTGCCGGGTCTTAGTGTTTACAATATGATTATCTGCCGTTCATTCTTCCAGTCCAATGTTTCTGAAGAATTGTTTGAGTCCATTAAGGTTGACGGCGGTTCATATTTCACATTCTTCTTCAAGATTGTGCTTCCGCTTTCAAAAGCGATTATCGCAGTTATAGTTCTTTATACAGCTCTCGGTTTCTGGAACAACTATATGACATCCTTGTATTATATTCAGGATTCTAAAAAGTGGCCGCTTCAGCTCGTTTTAAAATCAATAACTGACCAGATTAAGGCAAATTCCAGTGAGGTTGGAGCAAGCTCTCTTATGGCTATGGAAACTCAGAAAGCAGAACAGCTTACAAGATACTCTGTGGTTATTATTTCATCTATCCCGGTATTCTTGTTATATCCGTTTATCCAGAAATACTTCGTAAAAGGTGTTATGGTTGGATCTGTTAAAGGTTAGTAAAAAATTAAAATTTATATATAAGAGGAGACAAGAAAATGAAAAAAAGTTTTGTAAAAATCTTAACATTATGTCTTGCAGTTGTTTTGATTGTTTCTTGCTTTGCAGGATGTAAAAAAGAAACTGTAACAACAGAAACAATTACTTGTGCTGCATCTGAAGCAGGCTGGAAAGGCTTTGAAGAAGTTGGTCAGGAACTTTTAGACTACGCGGCAAGCTTCACAGACCTTAACATTGAATGGGTTGGAACAACAGGAGAAGCTCTTAAGCTTCAGCTTAACAGTGGTGCTAACTTCCCTGATGTTATTTTTGGTAACAAGCTCAGCGCTGTTGAAGTTGTTAGATATGCAAATTCAGGAATTTTAATTCCTCTCGAAGAATATATCACAAAGAAGAACACTCCAAACCTCTGGAAGCTTTTTGAAAAATATCCAACAGCTAAGAGTATCATAACACTTTCTGATGGACATATTTATTCATTACCATCAATTTCAGACTTTGAAGCAGGTGCTTATGAAAGCTCATTCTTCATCAACAAAGCTTGGCTTGATAAGTTAGGCTTAGAAGTTCCGGAGACTCTTGATGACCTTTATGAAGTATTAAAGGCGTTTAAGACTCAGGACCCTAACGGCAACGGCAAAGCAGATGAAATCCCAATGTCTTGGTATAATAACGCAGGTTATTCTTACCCAGAAGTTCTCTTATCTTCTTGGGGCGTTTCAGCAAAGCACGGTACATGGGATCAGTTCCTTGCAATCCAGGACGGAAAAGTTAAGTTTGCTCCTGTGATGAATGAATGGAAGGAAATGGTTAGCTACTATGGCAAGCTTTACAAAGAAGGTCTTCTTGATATGGAATGTATGACTCAGAACCAGGCAAGCTTTAACGCAAAGGTTGCTAACCAGGTATCTAAGGTTGGTTTCTACTGGAACGATGCAAACATTTCTGCTAATCCGGAAGAATATATTGCAATCAAGCCACTTTCAGCTGATGGCAAGATTAAGCCTGTATTACATCTCCACCCATTAGGTATCACATATGCTAACACAAATATGTTCGAAATCACAAGCACTTGTGAAGATCCTGCGGCTGTTATGAGATGGATTGATAACTTCTATAGCTTTGAAGTTGCTACACAGCTTAAAAATGGTATGCTGGGAAGAACATTCTATGAAGAAGACGGTATGTGGAAGTTTAACAAACCTGAAGAAGGTATGAGCCAGGCTGTTATGATAAATAACAACACACTTATTTCATGGCCATGCGCAGAATTGACAGAATGGTTTGACGAGAAGGTTGAAACTACAGAAGTTCAAAAGTCATATATCGACACATATAAACTTTATGAAGAATATATCGATGATGAAATCTGGCCTCGTCCTTACTATGATACAGCAGATTCTGACAGAATTTCCGAACTTACAGTTGACCTCTTCAAGCTCGTTGGTCAGAAGAAGGGTGAATGGATTACAGGAAAAGCTGATGTTGAAAAAGACTGGAAACAGTATAAGAAAGACTTAAAGAACTTAGGTCTTGATGAACTTATCGAAATCAGCCAGAAGACTTACGACAGATATTTAGCTAACCAGAAATAAGGGATAAAAAAAGAAAGGGGTATTCCTTTGGGAATATCCCTTTACCTACGAAAAGGAGCATTCAAGAATGAAAAACATTAAATTTGAAGGAATTATGCCGGCGATTATTACGCCATTTAATGAAGACAACAAAACAATCAATGTGCAGGCTGCAAAGGATATAATCGACTGGCAGTTAGGTCAGGGCGCTGACGGTTTCTATGTTCTCGGCGCAACAGGTGAAGGCGTTTTGATGGGCAGAGAAGAAAGAGAAATTATGTGCGAAACAGCAGTTAAGCATGTTGCAGGCAGAAAGCCTATTATCTGCCATATCGCTTCAATCAACTTCCTCGAAGCAGTTGAACTTGCAAAGCATGCTGAAAAAACAGGTGCAGATGCACTCGCTGCAGTTCCACCTTTCTATTTTGGATACAGCGATGAAGAAATCTTTAATTACTACAAAAAGCTTGCTGGAAGCGTAAATATTCCTGTAATTATTTACTATCATCCTGCTGCTCAGGCTAATATGAGCCCTGAATTAATTGCAAAGATTTTTGAAATTGATAATATTACAGGTGTAAAATGGAGTAGCGGTGACTATTTCAGTATGTTAAGACTTAAGGATATGACACACGGAGAAATGAATATTATCAACGGACCTGACGAAACTCTTCTTTTAGGTCTTACAGCCGGTGCAGACGCGGGTGTTGGCGCCACATATAACTGTATGCTTCCTGAATATATCCGTCTTTATAAGGCTTTTAAAGCAGGCGATATCGCAAAGGCTCAGCAGCATCAGTTTAATGTAAATAGAGTTGTTGATGTTTTACTTAAATTTGGTGTAATTCCGGGCGTTAAAGCAGGTGTTCAGATGCTCGGCCATGCAGGCGGAAATGCAAAATTCCCATTCCCTGCATTTGATGATGAAACAAGAGCTGCTTTTGAAAGCGCAATGAGAGCTGCAGGAATTCCTTTCGCAGACTAATCTCCAGGAGGGTTTTGAGATGCCAATTAATTTTGACTCTAATACAAAAACTTTTCACATCCAGACTCCAAATACCTCATATGCTTTCCGTTTAAGAGGTGAACATGTTTTAGAACACCTTTATTATGGCAAAAGACTTGAAAGCTTAGAAGGTATGTTTACATACGATTACAGCCCATTTGTAAGCGGTGTTGTAATGGATAGTGAATTTATAAGAGAAGATGAAAGAACAGGCGCAGAAGCATCTGCTGCTGACTGTGAGGGATTAGGCGGAAGCACATTTGTTTCCAGCGGTGTATTGTGTCAGGAATATCCGACTTTCGGAAGCTGTGATACAAGAAGACCTGGCTTTCATGCAACTTATGGAGATGGAAGCAGAACAACCAAGTTAACATATGTTTCCCATAAAATCTATGATTCTAAGCCGAAACTTGAAGGCCTTCCATCAACATATGTTGAAAGCGATGATGAGGCTAAGACCCTTGAAATTCTCTTTAAGGATGAGGTTACAGGCCTTGAATTCTTGCACAGATATACAGCTTACACAAATCTTGATGTTATAACAAGAAATATCGAGGTTACAAATAAAGGAAATGCTCCTGCCAAAATTCAGAGAATAATGAGTATGAGCTTTGACTTTTTTGACCACAACTATGACCTTATTTGTTTGCATGGTGCATGGGGAAGGGAAGCTTATATTGAAAGAAGTCCTTTGACTTATGGATGCAGAACAATCGAAAATAGAGGTGTTTGCCGTTCTCACGGACAGAGACCATTCTTTGCTCTTGCAAGAAAGGACTCAACTGAAACTACCGGAGATATCTATGGCTTCGACTTCGTATACAGCGGTAACTTTGAATGCGGTGTTGAAGTTGAAAGATATGGAGCTGCCCGTGCATTTATGGGTATAGGCTCAACAGATTTCTTATGGCATCTTGATGTAAATGAAAAGTTCGTTGCACCGGAAGTTGTTATGGTTTATTCCGCAAACGGTATGGGTGAAATGTCAAGAACATACCACGAACTTTATCGCACACGCCTTGCAAAAGGCCCTTGGCGTGATAAAGAGCGTCCTGTTCTTATCAACAACTGGGAAGCTACATATATGGACTTCACAGAAGAAAAACTTCTTGAGCTTGCAAGTCAGGCAGTTAAAGCAGGAATAGAGATGCTTGTTGTGGATGACGGTTGGTATAGAGTCCGCAATGATGAAACTTGTTCATTGGGCGACTGGAATGTTAACCTTAAAAAAATGCCAAGCGGTCTTAAAGGCTTTGGTGAAAAGCTTAATGCTATGGGACTTAAATTTGGCTTATGGTTTGAACCTGAAATGATTTGTCCTGACAGCGATATTTATAGGGCTCATCCTGATTGGTGTCTCCACGCAGAAGGAAGAGACAGAAATCTTGCAAGATATGAACTTGCAATGGATTTATCCCGCGAAGATGTCCGTGAATATATTATCGGAAAATTGACTGATATTTTAAGCAGTGCTCCTATTGAATATGTTAAGTGGGATGTAAACCGTGATCTTACTGAAATCGGTTCTGCAAAACTTCCTCCTGAAAGACAAGGGGAAATTACCCACAGATATATGCTTGGTCTCTATGAAATTTTAGAGAGAATTATGGGTGCGTTCCCGAATATTCTCTTTGAAGGATGTGCAGGCGGCGGCGGTAGATTTGATGCCGGAATGATGCATTATTTCCAGCAATACTGGGCAAGTGATGACTCAGATGCCGGGGAGAGAATGCTTATCCAGCACGGAACAAGCGTTGTTATGCCAAGTGCGTTTGTTACATCTCATGTATCTGCTGTTCCAAACCACCAGATTGGAAGAACAACATCTATGAAGATGAGAGGATATATG
>JAFQRU010000085.1 GCA_017409915.1 Clostridia bacterium | reverse complement strand
TTCAAGCGAATTTGCTTATTTAATTGGTGCCGGAGACAATGATGAAATTTTTGACAAACGGGCCATGTTCAAGCTTTTATTGAGCAACGGAAATTTTGTTACGGTTAGTGCAAAAAAAGTGTATTATGTAGACGGCTATAAATGTGAAAATGCAAATGTGCCCGCTATTCTTAATACACAACAGGTAATACGCATTAAAATGAACTCCAAAATGGAAATAAGTCATATTGACACTATTGCAACGGGAGTAAGCGGAAGTGATTTTAATGCTCTTGCGAATTTTGGCGAAATGGCAAACAAAACATATTGGAGCCGAGGTGTTTGCGAGGGTGGCATAGTTATTCCTGACAATATCGTGATTTTCTCAGTTCCTGAAGCATCCGAAGGCATTATGGAGGAAAAGGATTTTGAAGTAAAGACGAGAGCTGAACTGACCGCAGGAAAGAAGACAATGCAATTGTTTAATGCAAAGGAAAAATCTTATGTGCCACAGGTAATGGTTTTGGCAAATGCAGGAGCTCCGACGGTAAGTGCAAGTGCAAATGCAGCTCTTGTAACATCTATCGAGAAGACACTTAGCGATGAGGAAGAAGTGGTTGACCGAATAGGTTTGTTAAACTCTGTCGGAGAAGCCTATTATGATTGTAAAATCCCTGATTTGGCGACTGTGAAGGGCGTTGAAGAAGGCGATATTATTGCATATGAGCTGGACGGGAAGAACCGTATAACAGCAATAAATGTAATTGTCGATTACGATAAGGCAGATAGTAGAAACAGCGTGCTTCGAACAGATACAGATGTAACAAATCTTACCAGCCCTGACAGGAGTTATGATGCAACATTCAGAGTGAGATTTGGCAATGTTTATGCAAAAGAAGGAAATGTTATAACCATATCCGATGCTCTTGAAGATAATCTAGGAAAGGATGAGGTTGAATCCTTTACAGCGTCAACCTCTATGATTTACAAGGTAGAAAAAGTCAGAGGCAGTGTGGCAACCTCCCTTATAAAGGTTGGGGAGATTAAAGACTATATTCATTTCGCTAACGAGTCTCAAATGGTCTTTGTGTTCTTCCAGAGCACAGCACCAAAAATGATAGTGGTATATGAGTGAGGTGAAGGGATATGAGAAAATTCGGTAAAGTTTTCGGCTTTCTTATGCTGATGATTACTATATTGTGCTGTGCGGCAAGTGTATTTGCCGCTGAAGCGCCCGGTTTTGAGGAAATAAGCATAGATTTTCCGGGGGCACCTTCTTATATACAGGATAAAAGTGATGCATACTTTACTGTTGAAATCAGAATCCTTGGCGGAGATGACCGCGTATATGATATATGTTATTCGACAGACGGGTTTAACACAACATATAAGGATTCAATCAGCATTAAAGCTGGACGATATATTAAAAAGAGAATCAGTCTTACTGAGCTTCCAAAAGGCGCCTATGATATGAGCGTAAGAGTTATGGATGGCGACAGAGTTGCCGCTGAGAAAACTCTTGGAATGGGCATTGTGGAGTTTTATGTGCCAAGGGCACTTGACAGTTATTCAAGAATAGGCATAACTGCCGGAATGACTCAGACGGGGGGATATGAAATTCGTGATTTGGCATCAAATCAGGCCGATTTGCTGAAAAAGTGCGGACTTTTCAATATCCGATATTCCAGCGCAGGTACATGGGTATCTGTCGAAAAAATGCCCGGCATATATAATTTCATAGGCACAAACATCTACCGTGATTATTTTGAGGATATGAATAACCTTGAATTTGTTGGCGGTAGCCGTGGTATAGATTTATATAAAGATGAAAAAGGCGAAACGGCTCCAAGAACAGTAGAACAGATGGATGCTCTTATGAGTTTTGTAAGGGAAAAATTTGATCATTATCCAATCGAAAAGGCTTATCAGACAACATATGCTATATGGAATGAGCCTAATTTACAAAACTACTGGCCAAAACTCCCGAGTGCATACGAATATTCGGTTATGCAGAGACTCATTGCTCTTGAATCTAAAGAGAGATACCCTGATATGCCGGTTATTGCGCTTGATATAGCTAACGGAACGGATGCCATTGAATATATACATAAAATGTTCAATACAGATGTTTATCCTTATATAGATGGCTATTCTTTCCATCCGTATAGCTTCCCGAGAGATATTGACACAAGCTATGAACCGCTGATCGGCAAGTTCTTAGACCTTGAAGACGAATATGGTGGCTGGATGGACTGTTACATTACAGAAACAGGTTATCCTACACCAAAGAGCACACAGGGCGTAAGCGAAGAAGTTCAGGCGGAAAACATTGTTAAAGCACTTGTGTATAACGATAAGCACGAAATTGACGGAACTTATTTCTATTCATTTAAAGATAACGGGCCAAGCGAAACAGACAGAGAATCCAATTTCGGCATTGTTGATTATGACTGGAGCCCTAAGGCAGGATATATTGCAATGGCTCAGGCTACAAAAATGCTGAATACTGCCCAGTATGTTGGCGAGCTTGATTTGGGTGAAAAAATCAATGCTTATGTATATCTTCGTGAAGGCAAGGCCATGATTATTGCCTGGGCACCGGCTGAAGCGGTAGCGTTTACTGCTAATGAAAATTGGTATATCGAAGATGTAAACGGCAATGAAATCAAAGAAAAATCTTTTGAATTAGGTAAATCTCCAATCTATATTCAGCAGGTAGATAAATCTGTTTTGAAGAATACTTTGGCGAAAACCGTAAGTGCAAAGATGACAGAGTTCGCAGAAGAGTGGGGAACTGTTGCGGATGTATCCGACATTAAGGCTCTTTCTGATGCAGCAACCGTTAATAAAAACATTGCAACACCTGAGGAATTTGCAAACAAGCTTTTTGAATTTGGCGACAAGATTATTGCAGAGTATGACGGAACAACATATAGCATCGAACAGCTTGGCACAATGCTCGACAAATTGTTCAAGATAAATCGCTATATTGTCTTAGCCATGGAGGATTCATCCTTTGCTCCAAAATCTCATGCAGCGGTTAAACGCGCAGGTGATTTTATCACGAATATAAAAGGCAATGAGGATGCATCTTTAAGAATTGCAGAGAAGATATACGGACAGGGAAAGAAGTATAATTTCCGAGTAGCAGATAGCTTTGACGGGTCAAATGCTATAGTAAAGGGATATGACTTGTTATCGGTTAAGCTTTGCGCGTGGACTGAAAAGTTTGCGGAAAAAGAAACAGTACACAATTATGCTAAAATTGTTACCCATTCATACCCTTCATATGTAAATTCATTCCAGGCGGAAACTGAAACTGTAAAATATACTGTTATAAATGAAGGCAAAAATGCTATTAGCGGTTATGCAGTTATAACTGACGAAAAAGGTCAAGAGGTTTCAGAGCGTTACACGATGGAAGTAATGGATGACAACCGTATGACGCAGGAACTTTCCTTCAAAATTCCGGCTGATAAACCTGCCGGCGACTATACTTACAGAATAAGCTTTATGGGAAATGATGAGGAAATTTCATATCTTATTTTCCCGGTTTCTGTAAACCCACTGTTTGATGTAACACTGAATTCTACCAATGCAAGTTTTGATGAACTTGAAAGCGTGGAAATGGTTATTGATTGTCTTTATGACGGTGAAGCGGACGGAATTTTTGAAATTACACCTCCTGAGGGCTGGAAGTTTAAAAACAGCGTTATTGATCTTGAGTTTGATGGCGCAGGCCAAAAGGTTGTTAAGCTTGAAATAGAGGAAAAGGCAAAAGCGAAATTCAACGAATATGTTATAGGCATTAAGGTAAAGAAAGCTGATGGCGAGATTCTGGTTGAAAAGAAGTTGCCTATTGACTTCAACCTTATTGTTAAGGCAGACAAAGATGTTGCTCCGGCAGATTATGACGGCAGCCTTAAAGACTGGGAGAATGCATATCCTGTTCATATTGGAAGCCCATCAGATCCTGAACAAGCAGAAGCGTGGGAGAAGAGTAATATAGCAACCCGTGCGTTTATGAAGTGGAGTTCATCATACCTGTATATCCTTGTGGATGTGTATGATGATTACCATAGTAATATGTTTGTAGGCTCCGGTAACTGGAACGGAGATAATGTCCAGATTTCAATTGACTCACTTTGTGATAAGGCAACTGCATATCAGGCGGACGATTATGAAATCGGCTTCTCTTATGCTTCAGCCGGAAATGATATCTGGGAATATTATAACCGTGAAAATGTTCAGAAGGCGCTCAGCCCTGACTATATGAAAGTTATACGTGATAACAGATATAACATAACAAGATACTATATCAGACTTCCGCTCAGCGAAATTGAACCTACAAAGCTTGAGCTTAATTCAAAAGTTGGCTTCAACTTTGGTATCAACGATGGCGATATGGTAGAAAGAGAAAGATTTATAGAATACACCTTAGGTACTTGTACCAAGAAGTCCCCTTCATTGTATAAGGATTTCATATTCATCGGCAATGAAGAAGGCGGATATCAGGTTGATACAGGTACATACAGAGAAGAAATTCAGAACGACTTTACAAACTAAGAGGTGATAAGCTGTGATACAGCCAAAATTTTCGTTTACTTACGACGGAGTGCCATTTTCGGAGCTTTCCAAGAAGATAACCGAGACAGATGACAAAATTACATATAGCTTAGAGGACGGATTGATCGCTGAGCTGAGAAAGAAATACTATAAAGAGTATGACGCAACGGAATGGGTTATATATTGGAGTTATAGCGGTGAAGGCAAGTCAAAAATGCTTTCGCAAATAAATGACTGTGATATTTTAGTGAATCTTCCTGAATATATTCACAAATTCAAGGGAGACAGACTGACAGATGGGGCGCCGAAAATTATAAAAATGAAAGGCTGTGTTCCGGGACTTAAGTATCGATGTGATGATTGGGAGTCTTCAACAGAATTTTCATTCCACGAGGATTATATCTGGAATGAAAATCAGAGTCTTGAATATACCAATACAGGCGGAGTGCCCAGCAATGGGATGATGCCATTCTTCGAAATCAATCAGGGCAATAAAGGTGCAATAGTTGCAATTGGTTGGTCCGGAGGCTGGAAGGCACAATTCACAAAATATAAGAATGGTATTACAGTAAAAACCGGAATGAAAAGAGCTGAATTTTACCTGAATGAGGGTGAATGCATCAGAACTACTTCGGTTCTCGTTATGGAATACGATAATGGAAGCGAAAATGCATCGAATAAATTCAGACACCTTATCAAAGACCATTTCTCCTGCACAACCCGCAGAAACAGAAAGAAGAATTACCTTATAGCTAATGAATTATGGGGTGGACTTACTTCTGAAGAAATGATTAAGCGTATAGGAGAGTATAAGAAATACGGCATAGTATTCGACCAGGAATGGATTGATGCAGGTTGGTATGGAAGCTCCAAAAAATGTGATGACGCTTTTGAGGGAGACTGGGCTTCTTTTACAGGTGACTGGTATATGAACCCAAGGGTTCATAAAAATTGTATGACTGATGTTAAAGAAGCTTGCGAGGATGCAGGAATGCGTATGATGTTCTGGATAGAGCCAGAGAGGGTTATTGAAGGGACAGAAAGTGTTAAAGCTCATCCCGAGTATGTAATCCGGGTAAAAGATGAGAAAGCGGGGGGATATTCCCCCCACTGTCTCATGGATTTGGGCAATGATGACGCGCGCAAATATGTGTTTGACACAGTTTGCTCTTTTGCAGACAAACTTAATATGGAGTGTCTGAGACAGGACTTCAATTTTGAACCTGAAATTTATTGGGATGCGAATGAAGAAGAAGGCCGTCGTGGTATACGCGAGATAAAGCATATTATGGGCCTCTATAAGTTTTGGGATGACCTGCTTGCAAAGTATCCTGACCTTATGATAGACAATTGCGCATCAGGGGGAAGACGAATTGATATTGAAACTCTTAAAAGAGCAATTCCGTTCTTTCGTAGCGATTATCAGTGTGAATTCAATCCGGAACCAGATGTAACACAGACTCACGGCACAAATATTTCAAGATATCTGCCGTATACGGGTTGCACAACAAAGGCTAAATCCGATATTTATGCAGCAAGAAGTACCTATGCTTCAAGCTGGGGCGGAGCATTTTATAATACTGTTTTTCAGACTATGGACGATGCTGACTTCAAATGGGCAAAAGCTACATTGGAAGAATATAAGTCTGTGAGAAAATATTTCAGCTGTGATTTTTATAATCATGGGGCAACAACTATGGACCAATCGTCCTGGACGGTATGGCAGTATGATGACTGTGGCGACGAAGGTATAATTATGGCGTTCAGACGCTGCAAATCTCCAATGAAAACTACAGTCATTAATCTTAGAGGCATTGAAATCGGCGCAGACTATGAGTTCCATTGCTGTGATAATGATGAAACACGCCGTATATCAGGTAAAGAACTGTCAGAACAGGGCTTTGAAATTAAACTTGATAAAAAGTATTCTTCAACTCTGATAAAATACAGGAGGGTATAAGATGCTGAATGTAAATATCAGAGACTTCGGAGCGGAGAGTAACGGCGTTTTGCAGACGGATAAGATTCAAAATGCCATAGACTACTGTTTTAAACAAGGCGGTGGCATGGTGGTTATACCCCAGGGAGATTTTCTTGTGGGAGATGTTCGTCTTCGTTCAAATGTAGGCATTCATCTTGCAAAAGGGGCGCATCTTATAGGAAGTCGAAATCCTGAGGATTATATGAATATTTTGTCGGATACTGTTCAGCCTTTATCGGAAAATGATTTGACAGATGTTTTGTGGTTGCCTGTTGATGTGAGGAAGAATTTTCATCATATGAATAAGGCGGGAAGCCGTTGGAACAATGCAATAATACGCGCAGTTGATGCGGAAAATATTTCGGTAACAGGCGAAAAAGGGTCGTATATAGACGGTCGTGATTGCTTTGATGAGATTGGTGAAGAAAAATACCGCGGTCCTCATGCAATAAATTTTCACAGATGTAAAGATGTCAGGTTTTCCGGGTACGAAATAAGAAATAGCGCGAATTGGGCACATGCCTTATTTGATTGCGGCAATATTCAATTCGATAATATTACGGTTATAGCGGGGCATGACGGTATACATATTACATCCTGCAAAAATATTTCGGTTGACAATTCAAAATTCTATACAGGAGACGATTGTATAGCCGGGATTGATAACACGGATGTAAAGGTTAAAAATTGTGTAATGAATACAGCTTGCAGTGCGTTCAGGTTTGGCGGAACAAGAGTATATATCGGCGATTGCCGAATGTTTGGACCGGCAAAATATCTTTTTCGGGGCAGTCTCTCGGATGAAGAGAAGCGTGAGGGTAAAAGTCCTGACGGGAGCCATCGTTACAACATGCTCAGCGCGTATACATATTACGCAGATTTTTCAAGAGAAATAAAAAATATTCCGGGAGATATTGTGATTGAAAACTGCAGTATAGAAAATACAGACAGGTTTATTCACTATAATTTCTCGGGCAACGAACCCTGGCAGAAAAATAAACCGCTTAAAGATATTACATTTAAAAATATTAAAGCGGTTGGAATTAAGAATCCGCTTACCCTTTACGGCGGAGCGGAAGAGCCTTTATCTTTTAATTTATATGATTCAAGCATTTCCTTTAAGGATGCTGATGGCTCATTTATGAACCTTTGTTATTATAAGAAGGTCTATTTGAAAAATGTGGAAGTTACGGGTATTGAAAAATCGCCGCTTATAAAGAAGTGGAGCAATGAGGGCGAGATAATAACAGAAAATATTATGTACGATTCAATAAATTTAGAAAAAGAAGCTATGGCAGAGGAGGATTTTAAATGTACAGCAATTTAACAAATCATAAAGAAGGCGCAGGCGTGAATAAATACGAAAGACTTGCGGAAAAGTTCAAGAATAAGGAAAAAGTAATCGGTACAACAATGATTATTTTCAAAAGTCCTATAATCTTAGAAGCAATGAATTGCGACGAACTTGATTATGTTCTTTTTGATGCAGAACACGGAGTATTTGATACACAGAATGTTGTTGAACTTTTGCAGGTGTGTCGTCTTATGGGCCTTCCGGCGTTTGTAAGAGCACAGGATAGTGAATACCACCTCATTGCAAAGGCGATAGATATGGGGGCAGACGGGATTATGATTCCCCGAACAGAAAGTCTTGAACAGTTAAAGGTCGCAGTTGACGCATTGCTTTTCCATCCGGAAGGAAGAAAGGGTTGTGGCGGTCATGCACAGTTCAGACCGGGTGAAGCATTCGGCGATTTCGGAAAGACAAGATTCTTGCTTCCGCAGATTGAATCTCCAAAGGGGATTGAAATGCTTCCGAAAATGCTTGAAGAATACGGTGAGTATATAAGTGCAGTTATGGTAGGGCCATACGACCTTTCTGTAATGGTTGGGACACCGAAAGATATCAAGAGCGATATTATGATTGAGTCAATTCAGAAAATTTTTGACATCAGTAATTCATATGGTAAGTCTTGCGGAATATTCTGTGATAATGAAGTTCTTGCACAGAAATATCGTGATATGGGCTGTAATGTTCTGTGGACAGCAAGCGATAAGGACTTCTATATGAGAGGTTATAACACAGAAATGGATGTATTGAAAAACATAAAGTAGGTGAATAAAATGAAAATAGTAGTACTTGACTATCCAAGAGAAAATCCGGGTGAAATAAACTGGAGTGAATTTGATAAATACGGGGAGGTTACAAGATATTCAAGAACTCTCCCGGAACAGGTTGTTGAGCGTATCGGCGATGCAGATATTGTGTTCCTTAATAAAACTGTTGTAACAAAAGAAGATTTGGAGAAATGCCCGAATGTAAAATTTGTTTCAGTAATAGCAACAGGCTATAACACAGTAGATGTAAACGGCGCAAAAGAACTTGGTATCCCTGTTGCGAATGTACCATCTTACGGAACGGAGGCAATAGGTCAGCACGCAGTTGCGCTGCTTTTAGAACTTACAAACCATGTAGGGTATCATGACGGAGAGGTAAGAAAAGGCAGAAGAAATGACGAAAATGACTGGTGCTTCTGGGATTATTCCTGCATAGAACTTGAAAACAAAACAATAGGTATAATCGGCCTTGGACGAATTGGCCAGATAATGATGCGCGCGGCACTTGCCTTCGGGATGAAGGTTTTAGCTTTTGATTCATATAAGAATGAAGCGCTGGAAAATGAAAATTGCAAATATGTAGATCTTGATACTCTTCTTGCAAATTCCGATGTGATATCTTTGCACTGTCCGTTGTTCCCTGAAACAGAGAACCTGATTAACAAAGATACTATTGCTAAAATGAAGGACGGAGTTATAATCGTAAATAACAGCCGTGGAGCATTGATTGTGGAAGAGGATTTAGCAGATGCGCTTAATAGCGGAAAGGTATATGCGGCAGGTCTTGACGCAGTTCGTAATGAGCCTATTGCTATGGATAACCCATTGCTTTCAGCAAAGAATTGCTATATAACGCCTCATATAAGCTGGGCTGCTGTTGAGTGCAGACAAAGACTCATTGATTACTCACTTGACAATCTGAAAGCATATCTTGACGGTAATCCTACAAATATAGTAAACGGAGTGAAATAAAATATGAAATACTCTAAAATAAACGGTCTTGACAAGAATATATCAAAGCTCGTATTTGGTACTGCAACACCTAAGCTCTTTGCAGCAGTTGCAAAAGATGCGGGGGAATTAGAAAAGAAGACCGCTTTTGAGCTTTTAGATGATACATATGCGGCAGGTGTCAATGCATTTGACTGTGCAGCACACTATGGCGAAAAAGTAATGGGCGAATGGATGGAGACGAGAGGTATAAGGGATAATTGTGTGATAATAACAAAGTGCGCACATCCCAATGAATATCGCCATCGCGTTACGGACTTTGACATACTTTCAGATGCCCATGATTCACTAAAAAAATTAAAAACTGACTGCATAGATATTTATATGCTTCATCGTGATAATGAAGAAGTACCGGTTGGCCAGATTATAGATGTGATGAATCGCCTTCAGGACGAGGGGAAAATAAAGATTTTCGGAGCATCAAACTGGACACATCAAAGAATTGAAGAAGCAAACGAATATGCACAAAAGCACAATCTGTCTGCTTTTTCTGCTTCGAGTCCTAACTTCGGTCTTGCAGAGCAAATTGCAGACCCTTGGCTTTGTGATGCACATTTTGGTAACGGATGTGTTACTATTTCCGGACCTGAAAATGCAGATGCAAGAGAGTGGTATGCAGAGAAAAATATGCCTGTTTTTGCATATTCGAGTCTTGCCAGAGGCCTGTTTTCTGGTGCGTTTAAAAGCAGTGAGCCTGAAAAGGCAAGGGAAATAATGGATGAGCCGGGAATTATTGGATATTATTCTGAAAACAACATAGAACGCCTCAGGAGATGTGAAATTCTTGCAGAGGAGAAAGGGGTTTCCGTTGCACAGGTGGCACTTGCATGGATATACAATCAGAAATTTGATGTGTATGCACTGTCAAGTCCAGTAACAAAAGAACAGCTCAGCGCCAATATAAAAGCAATGGAAATAGAACTCACTGACAATGAAGTAAATTGGCTTAATTTAGAAAGAGAAAGATGATAAATACTGTAACAGGAAAAATTAAAAAAAGAAATTTTGGCACAATATTGATACATGAACATATAAGATGCGCCTCAAATGATTTGCTACATACTTTTGGGGAAAAGTGGCACGATGAACAATATTTGAAAGAATTTGCATCAAAAATTCTCTGTGAAATGAGAATCAAATATGGCCTAGGACTTTGGGTAGATGGAACACCTATTGATTTGGGACGAGATTATGCTTTGCTTAGAGAAGTGTCAGAAAACTCGGGGGTTTTCATTGTCGCCTCCACCGGCCTTTATCATTTTCCATCCTGTTATACGGCAGACCATAGCGAACAGGAAATTGCCTCATGGTTTATTGATGAGTATAGGTGTGGTATGGAAGGTTCAACTGTAAAGCCCGGCATACTCAAAGGGGCATCAGATGTCGCGGGAATTACAAAAGACAATGCTAAACGACTGAAAGCTCTTGCTATTGCACAGGAGGAAACGGGTTTACCTCTATATGTGCATAGCAACCATAAAGGAAAGTTGGTTGATGAACAGCTTGGAATACTCCTTGAAACTATAAGTAATCCGGAAAAGATAATAATTGGTCATGCGGCCAACAGACCAGATGCAGAGTATCTTGAAAGAATCCTTGATAGAGGATGTTATATTGCCATGGACCAGTGCCATTGCGCAGGATACAGCATGGAAGAGATAGGCAAAACCCTTGTGAAACTGATAAGAGATGGTTACGAGGATAAGATTTTGCTTTCAAATGATTTATGTATATATACGGATTTTGGAACAAGAAAGAATACGGGATTCCAGTTGTCTGTTGATGAACAGGTAAAAAGATATGGGCATTTATTTAATGATGTGTATCAAGGCTTTTGTGAAGCCGGCGGAAGTGAAAGTGAATTTCAGAAAATGCTAAGTGTAAATCCCGTTGCAGTTCTTGATGTATAGTGAGCCTGATAAAAGAGGATAATATGGACAAGGATATCTTTAAACAAGTGCCGAAAAAATATCGTCCGATTCCGTTTTGGAGTTGGAATGATAAACTTGATATAAAAGAAACCAAACGGCAAGTTGATTTAATGGACCAAGCGGGTATCGGTGGCTTTTTTATGCATGCCCGCGGAGGACTTAAAACAGAATATATGGGTAATGAGTGGTTTGATAATGTCACAACTGCTATAAACTCTGCCCTAAAAAGAGGAATGTTTCCCTTTGCATATGATGAAAATGGTTGGCCGAGCGGGTTTGGCAATGGTAAGGTAAATGGGTTGGGAGTTCAATACCAGCAGAAATATTTGAGAATGTCAGACAAGCCCAAGAATAACGGTTGCGACATTTGTCAATCGGGGGAGCATTATTTTTACTATGAAATAAACCCTTTTTACATTGATGTTCTGGATAAAAATGTTATAAAAAAGTTTATTGAGATTGCGTATGAACCATACTATAAAAAGTATGGCAACTTATTCCAAGGCTTTTTTACAGATGAGCCTCAGATTTCAAGAAATGGTATCCCTTGGAGCTTTGTGTTTGAAAAAGAATACAGAACAAGATATAATGACAATTTATATGAGCACCTGCCAGAATTGTTTTTGGAAAAGAATGCTTATAAGAGCACTCGTATTAAATTCTGGGAAATGGTTACAGAGCTGTTTTGCGAGAGTTATACAAAACAGATTTTTCAGTGGTGCGATGAAAGAGGATTAAAGTTTACAGGGCATTTGCTTGAAGAAGAATCTCTGGAATCCCAATTGATAACTAACGGCGCGGTTATGCCCCACTATGAGTATTTTCATATTCCGGGAATGGATTGGCTTGGACGAAGGATATTTGATTGTTTAACCCCTAAACAGCTTGGGTCGGTTGCTCAGCAAATGGGGAAGAAAACTGTGTTGTCGGAAACTTTTGCTTTGTGCGGACATAATGTGAGCTTTGCCGAACTTAAAGGTATATACGAATGGCAAATGGTAAGGGGAGTAAATCTTCTATGCCAACACCTTGAAGGTTATTCGTTAAGAGGTATAAGAAAAAGGGACTATCCCCCTGCTATGTATTATCAGCAACCATGGTGGGAGGAGTATGAAAAATTTAATACGGCAATGTCGCGAATTGGGAAAGCTTTGAGTGACGGGGAAGAATGTGCGGATGTGCTTTTGGTTCATCCTCAATCTACGGCATGGAGCCTTTTTGATAACGGTAAAAATAAAGGCTTAAAAGAGCTTGACAAAAGACTTTTAAGCGCAATTGCCAAGCTTGAGAGAAAACACATTGTATTTCATCTTGGAGACGAAACTTTAATTCGGCGTCATGGTAAAGTTGAAAATGGCAAGTTTGTGATTGGAAACAGAACATACAGCAGAGTTATAACAGAGTGTTGTGATGTTTTGCTGCCACATACTGAAAAGCTTATTTGTGAATTTAAAAGGGCAGGGGGCAAAATTGTTTCTGTGGATGAAATAGAAACGAATAATGTTGTTGACCGCGGAGATATAACATATACGGCAAGATATTATGATGGTTTTAAACTACATTATTTTGTCAACACCTCCCCTGACAGAAAAACCGCCAGAATAAATGTAAAAGGATTTTCTGTAGATATTTACACGGGAGAACTTTGCGTATTTAATCCTGATTATAGTTTTGAACCGTGGGGAAGCCTTTTGGTAGTAGAGGATGAGAATGCTCCTTGCGCTAAGGATGAAGATATTGAGTACATAAAACTTGATGGAGATTTTGAAATTTTAAATTCAACATATAACTGTTTGACATTGGATTGTTGCGACTATTATTTTGACGGTGTATTGCAGGAGAAAAACGGATATGTATTGGATATTGGCGAAAAAGCAAGTGCGTTTAGAAAGAAAATTGCGATACATCAGGACTATAAGGTGAGAATGAATTATATTCCAAGAGAGCTGTATCTAGTTTGTGAAACCCCAGAAGATTTTGTGATTAAGGTTAATGGCGAGATTGTATCAAAAGAAATCAAAGGATATTTTGCAGACAAAAGCTTTAAGAAGATTGATATATCAAAGTATGTAAAGTTGGGCGAAAACATCATTTCATTTGATTGTGATTTTGCTCAGTCAGACAGCTTTTATGATAGTCTTGCAAAGGCGTATGCTTTTGCCTGCGAGAAAAGTAAGTTTGCGTACGATATGGAGATAGAAGCAGTTTATCTTGTTGGTGATTTTTCGGTAAAGACGACAGGTATTTGGGAGAATTTAGATAGAAATGCTATGCGATATACGGGCAACTTTGAAATTGATGAGCCTGTTAAGAGAATTTCATTAAAAGATATTCAAAAGCAGGGATTTCCGTTCTTTACAGGTAAAATTACACTGTCCGGTGAACTTTTATGCAATACCGACAATCCTGTGCTTTGCCTCCATAGAACGGGTATAAATTGTATCAAAATTAAGATAGACGAAGTTGAAAAGACCGTTTTAACCGATGACCAAGTTAAACTTAACATTAAAAAAGGTAGTCATAAGGTGGAGGTTACTCTTATAAACACTCTTCGCAATATGCTTGGCCCACATCATATGAAGCTTGGTGAAAGCTTTGAAGTTACCCCTGGCTCATTTTACAAAGAGGACTGCATATGGGAAGACTGGGGAAGTGGAGAGTGGTCTGATGATTATTGCTTTGTTAAGATGGGACTATTAGATGTTTGATAGTGTAAAAATTAGAAAATTTTGCGAATGTATACGAGGAGAGGGTTTAAATGAAACAACCGTGGAAAGGCTATGTTGAGCCTTTTAGAATGTGGGGAAATCTTTATTTTGTGGGGACAGAACCGGCATCTGTTCATATTATCGATACAGGGGAAGGCCTGATTATGCTTGATACAGGATATCAACAGTCACTTTATCTTGTGATTCATAACATGCACTTATTGGGGTTAAAACCTGAAAACCTGAAATATATAATGTTGACTCACGGACATATAGATCATATAGGCGGAGCAAGATGCCTTAAGGAGCTAACCGGGGCTAAAATCGTTTTGGGCAGACCTGACAGGGAATATGTCAACGGAGAGAAAGATCTGAGCTTTGCAAAAGAACTTGGAATGAAGTTTAATGAAACCTTTGAACCTGATATACTGATAGAAGACGGGGAAAAAATAACCCTTGGGAATACTGAGATAACAGCAGTTGCAACTCCGGGACATACTCCTGGGGCAATGTCGTTTTTCTTTGATGTGTATGACGGAGAAAGGACTATGCGGGCAGGCTTACACGGTGGAATGGGCATAAACACTCTTACGGATGAATTCCTTAGCAGATACAATCTCCCATTTTCATTGCGGGACGATTTCCGCAATTCAATGAAAAGACTTAATATGGAGCATGTGGACATATTCTTAGGGAACCATATGCAACACAATGATACTTTGGGGAAAGCTGAGAGATTGAAAAGTGGCGAAAAAGATGCGTTTGTTGACCCGACTGAGTGGGCACCTTATAATGAGTGGTGCATAGAAAACCTGAAAAATGTAGAAAAATAATAGAAAAAAGCGTGATGGAAATCCATCATGCTTTTTTGGAAAATGACGGTAAATTTAATAGAAGTTTTATGGCGGATGCTTTTGCTCAACGAGATGTTTTAGAACTAACCCCGGTACTTAACCTTTTGTTAAGCACAGGGGTTACTTTGTGGGAATATAAAAAGTTAAAACATCACCTCACAGAATTCACGAATTTGGCGCAAATTTGCATAAATTGTAGAGATTTAGCATATCGCCTTATGGTGTTAGTTTAACACTTACAGGAGCCATAGCAGCACCCATATTATTGGCGTCCTTTATTCCCATATCAAGAATTTTCCCTGTTGTTATGTGGGTTATATAGGGGGATTTTCCTGTTCCTAAAACTATTGCACCTGAGCCTGTTACAGTCCATTGGGCAGAGGGAGGACGCTGGCCTCCGTATTCAAGGGGCTGACGGTACTGTCTTTCTGCTGTGCA
>JAFQRU010000012.1 GCA_017409915.1 Clostridia bacterium | reverse complement strand
TACAGGTCTCATAACAGAACCAACTGTTAAACAGTTGAAATAGTCGTCAATAAAGATTAAAACGCCGAGAACGAATGTTGCAAACATTGCGCCAACTCTTGACTTGATGTGAGTCTGTGCCCATTTACCAAATGCCGCACTTCCGCCAGCTTTGTTAACAAGAGCAACTAAAATACCAAGAACAACCAAGAAGATAAATATACCTGCTGTTCCGCTAACCGCTGCGATAAAGCCTTCGTTTAAAAGGTTGTCCATAGCGGCGATTGGCTTAAAGTTGGTTGAGAACAAAGCGCCAACCAGAATACCAACAAACAATGAAGAATAAACTTCCTTTGTTATAAGCGCAAGACCGATAGCAATAATCGGAGGAACCAATGCCCAGAATGAGTTCATAAACATATTTGCTTCTGCGGCATCGCCTGTGGCAAAGCATGTCATTGAAAGAACTAAAAGCATAATTCCAGCAAGCGCCAAAACTTTTTTTGTGTTTTTCATTTCAAACACTCCTTTATGAAAAATTTTAATTATTTGACAAAAAAACCACCAATGCGAGAGAGCATCAGTGGTCTAAAAAACACTTTTATTGATAGCCCCCCACAAATCGTGACAGTCCATAAGATATTCTCTTATGCCCCAACATAAAACCCTTTGGCGAGGGCCCTACATTTCGGCGAAAACTCCTTTCAGCGTGCCGACATTTGCCAAATCCGCACCCTACTCTTAATCCTCGCGCCTCTATCTTCAAGAATTAAAGAAATTATAGCATAACTTCAATATTCTGTCAAGTTTTACATATTTTTATACTTTTCGATAACTTTCTTAACAGTCTCAAAGGCAGGACCGCCCGTAACTGTTCTTAAATTTACGCAGGTGTCAAGAGAAATTGCCTCATAAACATCCTCTGCGAATAAATCGGAGAAAGTTTTATACTCCTCAAAGGATAATTCGTCAAGAGCCTTATCCTGGTCCAAGAAATATGCAACCATCTTTCCAACACCTGCGTGGGCATCACGGAATGGAAGACCTTTTTTAACAAGATAGTCCGCAACATCCGTTGCATTTGTAAATCCGCCCTTTGCACCAGCGAGCATTTTATCCTTGCGGATTTTCATAGTGCTGAGCATTCCGCCAAAAACAGGGAGGCACATTTTAACTGTGTCCAGGGCATCGAAAATCTGCTCCTTATCCTCCTGCATATCCTTGTTATAGGCAAGTGGAAGTCCTTTCATAACTGTTAAAAGTCCCATTAAAGAGCCATAGACTCTTCCTGCTTTACCTCTTGCAAGCTCAGCAACATCAGGGTTTTTCTTCTGAGGCATAATCGATGAGCCTGTGCTGTACGCATCGTCTAAATCAACAAAGCCAAACTCATTTGAGCTCCAAAGAATAATTTCTTCTGAAAAACGGCTGAGGTGCATCATTATCATAGATAAAACAAAGGCAAATTCGCACACAAAATCTCTGTCTGAAACTCCATCAAGACTATTTAAAGTTATGGCATCAAAGCCAAGCTCTTTTGCCACGAACTCACGGTCAAGAGGATATGTTGTGCCAGCCAGCGCTCCGCTTCCAAGGGGCATAACATTTATTCTCTTTCTTAAATCAAAAAGTCTTTCGCCGTCCCTTTTAAACATTTCATAATATGCCATAAAATGATGGGCAAGGGTTATTGGCTGTGCCTTTTGAAGATGAGTATATCCGGGCATTATTGTTTCAATGTTTTCTTCTGCAACCGCTAAAACTATATCTTTAAGGTCAGAAAGCATTTGAGAAACCTCATCAGCCTCATCGCGAAGATACATTCTTATATCAAGGGCAACCTGGTCATTTCGGCTTCTTCCTGTATGGAGTCTTTTGCCTGTATCCCCAATCCTTGAAATCAGGATTGTTTCAATATTCATATGAATATCTTCGGCGTCAATTAAAAATTCAACCTTGCCGTCTTCAATATCCTTTAAGATTTCTCCAAGAGTTTTAACGATTAAATCACTTTCGCTCTTTTCGATTATCCCCTGCTTACCAAGCATTTTGGCGTGGGCAATACTTCCCGTTATATCCTGGCGATACATTCTCTGGTCAAATCTTATTGACGAATTGAAATCGTCAACACTTTTATCAGTAGATTTTGAAAATCTTCCGCCCCAAAGTTTCATCTGTCTTCACTCCTTAATAATTAAAGTTTACGGCAGAGAAACTCTGCCGTAAATCGAAATTACTTATTCTTGTTTTCTTTTTCCATTAAAGCTCTGACTTTTAACGGGAGGCCGAAGAGATTGATAAAGCCTTCGGAATCCTTATGACTGTAAAGTTCCTGGCTGTCCCCAAAGCTTGCGATTGTTTCATTATATAATGAATATGGTGATTTTGAACCTGCGTTTATAATGCTTCCCTTATAAAGCATAAGCTTAACTTCACCTGTAACAGTTTCCTGTGTTGAGTCAACGAAAGCAGAAAGGGCTTCACGAAGCGGTGTATACCAGAGACCGTCATAAACGAGCTCTGCAAACTTATTTGCAACTGTGTGCTTAAAGGACTGAGTCTGTCTGTCAAGGCAGAGGTATTCAAGCTCACGGTGAGCCGCATAAAGAATTGTTCCGCCCGGTGTTTCATAAACGCCTCTTGACTTCATTCCAACAAGTCTGTCTTCAACGATGTCGGCAATACCGATTCCATATGCTCCGCCGATTTCGTTAAGCTTTTCAACGAGTGGAAGCGGATCAAGCTTTTCTCCGTCAACAGATACAGGTTCGCCCTTTTCAAAGCCGATTGTTACAAATCTTGGCTCATCAGGAGTTTTTGTTGGCGGAACTGTAAGCTTTAATAAGTTCTCAAACTGTGGCATATTTGCCGGGTCTTCAAGGTCCATTCCTTCGTGGCTGATATGCCAGATGTTTCTGTCTCTTGAATATAAATCTTTCTTAGTTACAGGGATTTCGATGCCGTGAGCCTCTGCATAATCGATTGCATCTTCTCTTGACTTAATATCCCAGATTCTCCAAGGAGCAATAATTTTAAGGTGAGGAGCGAGAGCCTTTATTGTAAGCTCAAAACGAACCTGGTCGTTGCCCTTTCCTGTTGCGCCGTGGCAGATTGCAGTTGCACCCTCTTTAAGAGCGATTTCAACCAATCTCTTTGCGATAATAGGACGAGCGTGGGATGTACCTAAAAGATACTTATCCTCATAAACTGCCCCTGCTTTAACTGTTGGGAATATAAAATCCTTAACATATTCAGCACGAAGGTCCTCGATATAGCACTTTGAAGCACCGCTTCTGAGGGCTCTTTCCTCTAAACCGTCAGTTTCTTTACCCTGACCAACATCGCCACAAACTGCGATAACTTCATAGCCATAGTTCTCGATAAGCCAATTGATAATAATTGAAGTATCGAGACCCCCTGAATATGCAAGAACAACTTTTTCCTTTGCCATAACTAAATTCCTCCTATTTTAACTGTTGAAAATTTCAACAACATATGATACAATGTTCTTATTATACTACATCTTTCGGCGATTTTCAATATTAAATTTGATTTTTTAGTAAATTTTATTATGCAAGGAAAAATAAGGGCGGTTTTGTTATGAGAATACTTGGTATTGACCCCGGTTTTGCAATTGTCGGCTACGGCGTTGTTGACTATATCGGCAACAAATTCAAGGTAGCAGATTATGGCGCAGTTACAACCGAGGCAAAAGAAGATATGTTTGTTCGTTTTAAGAAAATTTATGACGGCGTCTCTGAGATAATTGAAAGAGAAAAGCCTGACGCTATGGCGATTGAGGAGCTGTTCTTTAACAGTAACCAAAAGACTGCCATAAATGTTGCTCAGGCGAGGGGAATCATCGTCCTTGCAGCAATGAACTTAAATGTTCCCGTTTTTGAATACACCCCTCTGCAAGTTAAACAAGCGGTAGTTGGCTACGGCAGGGCAGATAAAGGACAGGTTCAGCAAATGGTTAAATCTCTCCTTAATTTAGAAAAAGTTCCAAAGCCTGACGATACCGCCGACGCCTTGGCAATCGCAATCTGCCACGCTCATTCCTCAGGCGGACTTATGAATTTACTCAAATAAAAAAAGCGTAAATCCTTTCGGGATTTACGCTTTTATTTTTACATAAGTTTAAGATAAAGCTCTTTGATTTCTTCAACGCTTGTTGCTCTTGGGTTACCGGGACGGCAAGCATCGTCAAATGCTGACTGAGCAAGGAAGTCTATATCTTCTTTCTTCACGATTTCTTTAAGGTCTGCTGGGATGCCAACATCTGCTGATAATTTCTTAACTGCGTCGATTGCAGCTTTTCTCGCATCTTCCAAAGTCATTGCATCAACTCCGCTAACGCCCATAGCCTTTGCAATGTCTCTGTATTTTTCTCCAGTTTCAGGAGCGTTATATTCCATAACTGTCGGAAGAATAATTGCATTTGCAACGCCGTGAGGTGTGTCATAAAGCGCTCCCAAAGGATGAGCCATTGAGTGAACAATACCAAGGCCTACATTTGAAAAGCCCATTCCGGCAATATACTGGCCAAGAGCCATTCCCTCTCTGCCTTCCTCTGTGTTATCAACTGCACCACGGAGGCTCTTTGCGATAATTTCAATAGCTTTGATATGGAACATATCGCTCATTTCCCAAGCGCCCGCAGTTATATAACCTTCAATTGCATGAGTGAGAGCATCCATACCTGTTGCGGCGGTTAAGCCTTTTGGCATTGTTGCCATCATATCAGGGTCAACAACTGCAACAACTGGAATGTCATGAACATCAACGCAAACCATTTTACGATTTTTTTCAGCGTCTGTTATAACATAGTTGATTGTTACTTCTGCTGCTGTTCCTGCTGTTGTAGGAACTGCAATAATTGGTGTACATTTATTTTTTGTCGGAGCAACGCCCTCTAATGAACGAACATCCGAAAATTCAGGGTTTTCGATAATGATACCGATTGCTTTAGCTGTATCCATTGAAGAACCGCCGCCGATTGCAACTATGCAATCCGCTCCGCTTGTCTTGAAGGCCTCAACCCCTGCCTTAACATTCTCAATTGTCGGGTTAGCCTTGATGTCGCTGAAAATTTCATAAGGGATGCCAGCTTTATCAAGAATATCTGTAACCTTCTTTGTTAAGCCAAACTTAATTAAATCAGGATCAGAACATACAAAAGCTTTCTTAAAGCCTCTTGCCTTAATTTCGGTTGTAATTTCTGCTATTGCACCTTTTCCGTGATAACTTGTTTCATTGAGTACAAATCTGTTAGCCATAATTTTCAACTCCTTTTATTTTTTATCTTTTTTAAAGATTGTTAATATTATAACATACTTTTTTATTTTGTTCAAGACTTTTTTAAAAATAAAAAGCCTGAAAGGGAAAAATCCTTATAAAAGGTATTCCCAATTTCAAGCTTTATTATATTCAGTCGGTCTTTTTAATTTTTCCTGCTACTCTTTTTATGGTAACGGTATATTCATCCTCTTCGTAATCAAAACCCATTGTAACAACATATCCGCTTTCGTCTGACTCCATAGCGATTTCACACTGGCCTCTTTCTCCCTCGTTTAAAGCAACGGTCACGACCCCACCGCAGTTATCGATTAAGTAGGACATATATTCATAAACATCCATATATCCTTCTTCCTCGGTCTTATAGGTGTATTTGAAAATTCCGTCCTTCTCCTCTTTGCTGACTATCTCTCTGTCCCCTAAAACAAAATTGACAGACGGATAAACATCAGGGCCTATTTCATAGTTTTCCTCTCCCGTGTTTCCTTTCTTCCCGCAACCGCAAAACAGAGCAGAAAATAAAAGGCAGATTAAAAGCACTAACGCGGTTTTCTTCAAAATAATTCCCCCTAAAACAAAAAAATGCCTGTACTTCAAATATATGAAGCACAGGCATTTGTTATGACCTAGTAACCGCGAACTCCGTCTAAGGATTCATCATTTTCAACCCAATCACGAACAGGAACAACAGTATAATCTGTTGGAGTGTTACGGATGATAACCTCTTTGATTCCTGCATTGATTATCATTCTCTTACACATACTACAACTTGATGCGTTGGCAACAAGCTCTCCTGTTTCCTGTTCTTTTCCCACAAGGTAAAGAGTTGCATCAATCATTTCCTGACGGGAGGCGCTTATGATACAGTTTGCTTCTGCGTGAACGCTTCTGCAAAGCTCATATCTTTCCCCTCTCGGAACATTAAGCTTACTTCTTATGCAAACACCAATGCTACTGCAATTTGCTCTGCCTCTTGGTGCGCCTGTATAACCTGTTGAAACAATTTCGTCGTTCTTAACAATGATTGCCCCGAAGTTTCTTCTAAGGCAGGTTCCTCTTTCAATAACGGTTTCCGCAATATCAAGATAGTAATTATGCTTATCAACACGATTTCCCATAATAATCACCTCATAAAAACATTTATCTACATTATACAACAAAAAAAATCTTTTTTCAATAGTTTTTGTATTGACTTTAACTTAAATTAAATGTAGAATATTTATAGGAGGATTTAATCCCTATGAAATACATTAGTTTTGGTCCAAATGACACTAAAAATATCGCAAAAGAAATCGCCTCTTCCTTAAAGGAAGGCTCTGTTGTTGCCCTTTCGGGAGAGCTTGGGGCAGGCAAGACCGCTTTTGTCCGCGGGGTTGCGGATTATTTTGAGTTTTCAGGGGATGTTACAAGCCCGACCTTTACTCTGGTTAACGAATATGACGGGGCAAAACTTCCTCTTTATCATTTTGACGCATACAGACTTGAAAACGCCAACACAGACGAGCTTGACTGGATTGACGATTATCTTTTCGGAGAAGGGGTTTGCCTTATTGAATGGGCAGAATTTATAAACCCGATTCTCCCCAAAGACACTTTATATATCGAGATTTCCAAAGACGCAACAAAGGGAGACGACTATCGGGAAATCCTGGTTAAATAAAAGGAGAAAATTATGCTTATTTTCGGAATTGATACCTGCTGCAGTGCGGCAACCTCTGCCATCTTTGACGGAGAGAAGCTTCTTGCCCAGACAGTTATAAATCATAAAAAGACCCATTCCCAGAAGATTATGCCTCAGATTGAGAGTCTTTTCTCTTTATCCGAGCTTAATGTTTCGGATATTGACTATTTCGCAGCTGCCGTTGGTCCTGGCTCATTTACGGGGGTAAGAATCGGCGTTGCAACCGTTAAAGGGATGGCTCAGGCACTTAATAAGCCATGCGTCAGTGTTTCAACTCTTGAAGCTCTGGCCTATCCCCTCTCTTCTTTTTCGGGGATTGTTTGTCCTATCTTAGATGCAAGACGGGAGCAGGTTTATAACGCTAAATTTAAAAGTGGCGAAAGACTTTGTCCTGACAGAGCTCTCGCTTTATCAGAACTTTTAGATGAGCTTAAAGGAGAAAAGGTTATTTTCTTAGGGGACGGAGTTTTTCCATACAAAGATGAAATTTTAAAGGCTATGCCAGACGCAGTTTTCGCCCCTGCAACATTAAAGATGAACATTGCAGGCTCGGTTTGCGAAGTGGCATACGAAAAAATCATGAAAGGGGAAATCCTTTCGGCTAAGGAGCTTACCCCAAGCTACATCAGGCTGTCTCAGGCTGAACAATCTGCGAAGGACGGTGAAATATGAAGATTTTAAAAACTCTTATTGCAACGCTTCTTATTTTCTGTATAATTTTGCCTTTCGGGGTTGTTTTTGCGGAAAACCCACCTATTCTTTCCGCCGTTTCCGCAATCTTAATTGACGGGAAAACGGGAAACATCCTTTATGAAAAGGATTCAGAGAGAGAAATGTATCCCGCTTCAACCACCAAGATTATTACATATCTTGTTATTTCCGACGCTATTGAAGAGGGCGAAATCTCTCTTGACGATATGCTTACATTTACAAGAGAGATGCAGGACAAAATGGACTCCGACGGAAGCCATATTGAGCTTAAAGCAGGGGAGAAAATGTCCGTCGAAAACTTAATTCGTGCAATGCTTATTGCATCGGGAAATGACGCGGCAACTCTTCTTGCAACAACTGTTGGAGGAAACGAAGAAAACTTTGTCAAGAGAATGAATCAGAAAGCTGATGAGCTTGGTCTTATCCATTCTCATTTCACAAATGCACACGGTCTTACAGACCCAGACCATTTCACAACGGCAAAGGACCTTGCAACCGCCGCAAAGGTTGCTATGGAAGACGATTTCTTCCGTCAAATCGTTGGGAGCAAGACTCTTAACATTGCCCCAACCAACAAAACCGAAAACGAAAGATATTTTATAAATACAAACAACCTTGTTTCCTACCTCCGCTACTCAAATTATTATTACAGCAAGGCGACAGGAATCAAAACAGGCTATACAGATGCAGCAGGCTCTTGTCTTGTGGCTTCTGCGACTCAGAAAGACCGCGACCTTATCTGTGTTGTTTTAAAGAGTGAACATTCCCACGAGGAAGCGAAAGCGCTTTTGGAATACGGCTTTAACAACTTCAAGCAAGTCGAGATTGCGAAAAAGGGCGATATTTTAGGCGAAACAAAGGTTAAGCAGGGGGCAGGAGTTGACCATGTCCGTGCTGTTGCAAAAGAGAATATTGTTATTACTCTTCCTCTTGACGCAAATGTTGACGATATTAAATCAACCATAAAATATTCAAGCGACGAGGTCTATGCCCCTGTTAAAAAGGGCGATACTCTTGGAACAATAACTTATACCTACGGCAAGAAAGTCGTTGGAACATCCAAAATCGTTGCGGAAAAGGAAGTCAAGAGACATATTTTCGGGTTCCTTATGACTCTTGGAGAAAAAATTTGGGGCCTAACTATTGTTAAAGTTATTGTTTATCTCCTTTTAACTCTCGTTATTCTCTTTATTCTTCTTGTGGTTTATGGTTTCTATCTTTCCATAAAGAGAAGCAAAGCAAGAAAACGCAGACGCAAGAAATATCATCCACCACTTTATTAAAAACAAAAGGCAAGAAACATTTCGTTTCTTGCCTTATTTTTATATTAGGCAGGCGACTTTCATTCCGCCAACTAAAATTTTAAGGGTTTCCTTATAGATTTGATTTAAATCGCTTGGAGGCAGGGGATTTTCCCCTTTCCCTACCTCAACGGTAAAGGCAAGCCTTCCGAAATTCTCAATAAACCAGTCTTTATATCCGCCATAAGACGCAATCCCCGTTGGCACAGATGGGGTGTAAACCGTCCCCAAGGATAAAGCATTTGCAATAAAGAGAGAATAGATTGGCTCTTTGTTATTAAAGTCATAATAAATCTCCTGCCCCTGACTGTGAAAAGCCATAGAGAGTTTTATTTCCTTGCTTTTTGTAAACTCTGCTACGGCACGGGTCTCAGGCTCGGAAAAAGGGGTCTCTCCCGCATATCTTGTTGGCCCCGGACCGAAGATATTATGCTCTATTTCTCCTTTTCGGGATAACTCCCAAAGGGCGTCATAGTTATGGTTTAAATCAACTCCGTTAAAGTTCGCCTGCCATAAAGAAAAATCGGCGCTGCCTTTATTCTCCCTGAAAAGTCTTGGAAAGTCCGCTGAATACATCCGCCCTCCGTTTACGGAAAGCTCAACCCCGTCTGGATTTACCATTGGGACAATATAAAGGGAAACATTTTTATAAAGGAAATTGGAACTCATCCCGAATATTTCCCCGTCATTTATGTAACTTTCTGCATATTCTTCAATGAATTTCATAAGGAGGGCAGAGGTTATGCTCTCCGCTCCGTGATGGGCCCCGTTATAGAAAACAATATTATCTCCCACCCCTATTTTAAGGCAGAAAAGCTTCCTTTTAAGAACGCTCTCCCCTATTGAAGAAATCTCGCAAAACGGGTAACTTGTCTTAAACTTCTGGATGTCTTTTAAAAGCTCT
>JAFQRU010000084.1 GCA_017409915.1 Clostridia bacterium | reverse complement strand
GACATGAGGATTATTTCTTATATAGTCCGCTATGTAGTTGACCATTAAAGCGCGGACTTTCGGGTTTGAATAGCAAAGCTGGGTGTTAATCGGATAGTCCTTCCAGAATTTGCGTTCCCCGTCAAGCATGGAAACATATTCTTTGATTTCTTCGGGAATTTCGGAGGACGGAACCTGATACCAGCCGTCGCTTGTAAAGCCGAGGGGTTCTCCTGTCCAGCCGTGACCAACCTTATGGTATACAAGGCCTCTTTTTGTAATTTCCGCTTCGAGCTCTTTAACCAGGGCGTCAATATCTGCGCGGGAAACATTTTCGTTTTCAAAAAAACCGTTGCTGCTTTCGTGGGTGTACCATCTTTCAAAGAAAGTGAAAGGACGGAGGAACTGGAAGTAGTATCCGCTCATCCCTGCTCTCGGAATCCACTTTATCATTTCAAGAACATGCTCAAAAGATACAGAACCTTCAATACAAACCGCTCTGTGTCTGTAAGATGCCTTTTCCTGGACATAAGCATCAAGTCGCTTAATTTCGTATTCAGGGACAATTTCTCCATCGTCAGAGGCTCTTACCCAAGAAATTCCCAGCTCCTTTAAGAAACGGTATGCCGCAATAAGAACGGCGCGGGGGTTACAACCTGTGATAATTCCTTCGATGTTTTCAACATTAATATAGATAGAGTCATCAAGGAAAGAATCTTTGACGTCTAAAAGATTTGCGGAAAAAGCATCATCCATTCCAACCCAGATGACATTTTTTACGCTTTCATCATATTCAGGGTAAAAACGAACATCGACAAAGAGAGACTTGTCGATTTTTTTAAGGTAAGAATAAAGCTCCTCTACGGCGTATCGTATGGTTTCGTCGCTGCCTATTCTTGCCAAAGTAACTCTTGTAAATTTCATATTTAGGCCTCCCTTTTTAATAAAAGTTAGTTCACTTTTGATTATACCATCTGGGATATTTATGTCAAGAAGTAAACACTTTTTGCGAAAAAAAAGAGCCTTTTTAACGATTGCTCGTCGAAAAGGCTCATAAGGTTTAAATTTAGTATGCGGCACCTTCTACATCGCCGTCAAGTTTTACATCAACTCTGGTTGTTCTTCCGATGGCGAAAAGCGCCCAGAATTCATCAAAGATTTTATTTACTCTTGTAGGGAGAAGACTGATAAAATCGTCAACTTCGTCAGCAAACTTGTCTCTGTCTTCTGTGTTGCCGTTTGCGTTTGCAACAAGCGGTTTTAATAACTTCTGACAATACTCTGCGTGAATTTCAAGGTATTTCCAGGAAGCCTCAACAGCACTACAATGACCTTCTTCAAGATTTTTCTTAATGGTAGACTCAAAGCCGGCAAGAATTGCTTTTACTTTTTTGAGCTTTGCAAGTCTTTCTTCTTTTCCGTAAGGTGCAACACCTGTCTTGAAGCACTGTCTGTTATAATATGGGTCAAAGTTTTCGCTGAGCGCTTTCATATATTCCATAACAGCTTCGCCGTCAGGACCGAATGCGTTAAAGAAATATTCAAGAGCTTTTTCCTCAAAGTCGCAGTCTTTGTCCCAAAGAACCTCTGCCATAATATGAAGAGGAAGATTTGTCGGGAAAGCTGCGCGGGAGAGCTGACAGCTCATCATACCGTTAAGGCCGATAGTTTCAAGAGCTTGCATATCGTCATAAACTGTCTGTGCGGTGCCATAATAACCGGGGTCATAGAAGTGATCCCACATAAGATGATAGTCATAGTCAAAGGAGTCTCCGCTGAAAACATCCTGCCATTCTTTTAAAAGGGCATAAGCTTCTTCAACCTCTAACGGCTGAACAGGTTTAGTCTTATTTCCCTCGTATGGAGCATGAGTATATGTCTTGCCTGGGTCAATGGTCTTAAAGGTCTTTGACATATTTCTTGCGATCGGGGCAAGCATAAGAACAAATCTGTCAGAATCGTTGAACTTTTCTTTAAGAGGTGCCCAGTTTGTGTTGCCGTATAAAAGGAAGACAATCTTTGTGTCATTTCCTTCCTTTGTAAGAATATCATCAAGGTCGTTGAGCATCATAACGAAGTAGTCGGAAACTCTTTCTGTGCAGTTTTTACATTCGCAGACATTGTTTGAACCGTCTCCAAGCCAGAAATGGAGGAGGTGGACATGTGGGTTGTTTCTTATGTAATCTGCGATATAATCAACCATAAGCTTGCGGGCCTTTGGGTTGGAATAACAAAGGTTTGTGTTAAGAGGAATATCGCGGAAGAACTTTCTCTCTCCGTCAAGTTCTGAAATGAGAGGCTTAATCTCCTCGGAAATCTCTGAAGAAGGAACCTTATACCAACCATCGCTTGTAAAGCCAAGAGGCTCTCCTGTCCAACCGTGACCAACCTTATGATAAACAAGACCTCTGAGTGCGATTTCGCTTTCAAGCTCTTTAACAATCGCGTCAACCTCAGGGCGGGAAATGTTCTGGCTTTCGATGTATCCGTCGCTTCCTAAATGATTATACCATTTTTCAAAGAAAGTAAATGGGCGGAGGAACTGGAAGTAATATCCGCTCATTCCTGCTCTTGGAATCCATTTGAGCATTTCGAGAACATGCTCATAGGAAACAGCACCTTCAATACAGATTGCTCTGTGCCTGTATGATGCTTTTTCCTGAACAAAAGCATCAAGTCTTTTTATTTCGTATTCAGGAACAACTTCTCCGTCGTCGGAAGGTCTTACCCAGGCAACGCCCAGTTCCTTTAAGAAACGGTATGCCGCGATAAGAACAGAACGAGGGTTACAGCCTGTGATTATTCCTGCGTTATTTTCAACATTAATATAAATAGAATCGTCAAGGAATTTATCCTCAACATCCAAAATCTTGTCGGCAAAAGCATCGCTCTGGCCAACCCAGATAGTATTTTTTACGCTCTCGTCATATTCAGAATAAAAACGAATATCAACAAAGAGTGAATTATCAATTTTTTTAAGATAAGAGTAAAGCTCCTGCACGGCATATCTGACAGTTTCGTCAGTGCCGATTCTTGCTAAAACAACCTGTGTCATTTTCATTTTCCTTGCTCCTTTAAATAAAAAGTTCTTCACTTTTAATTATAACATTATGGGTATTTATGTCAATACATAAAATGGTTTTTAATAAAAAAAGAGCCTTTTTAAAGGCTCTTTTAAGTTATTCCATATTTGTCATTCTGGTTACCATGTCGTCTGCAAGCCAGTCGTCAAAAACTTTGTGGGCTTTTACGGCGAGAAGTTTAGCGAAATCTTTAAATTCGGCTAAGGTCTTATCTTTTTCCTCTTTGTTGCCCTTCGCTTTTGCAATAAGCGGTTTTAAGAGCATGTGGCAATATTCTGCGTGCATAGATAAGTATTCCCAGGAAACTGTGATAGCATCAGGATGGTTAGTTGCAAGATTTCTCTCAATGGTTGATTTGAAACCTGTGAGAAGCGCCTGACACTTTTTAAGCTTTGCCATTCTTTCTTCGTCACTATATAGCGCGGTTTTTTCTCTGAAGAAATGTCTGTAATAAGTAGGGTCAAAGCTTTCGCTCAGGCCCTTTGTATATTCCATAACAGCCTCGCCGTCAGGGCCAAAGGCGATAAAGAAATATTCAAGAGCTTTTTCCTCAAAGTCGCATTCCTTATCCCAAAGGACTTCTGCCATAACATGCATTGGAAGGTTTGTGGGGAAAGCGGCGCGTGTATGCTGACAACTCATCATACCGTTCAGGCCAATAGTTTCAAGGGCTTGCATATCCTCAAAAAGAAGCTTTGCAGTTGAATAATAACCCGGGTCGTATTTGTGGTCCCACATAAGATGATAGTCAAAGTCAAAGGAGTCTCCACTATGAATTTCCTGCCACTCTGCAAGGTGGGCAAAAGAGTCTTCAACCTCTTTTGGCTGAGAAACCTTATTGAGAACATATGGGATATGGGTGTATTTTTTCTTAGGGTCAATCTCTTCCCAGCCTCTTGAGAAATTTCTCGTTATAGGGGCAAACTCCATAATAAATCTTTCGGGATTTTTAATCTTTTCTTTAAGAGGTGCCCAGAAAGTAGGCCCGCAAACAAGGAAAACAATTTTAGTGTCAATCCCTTCACGGGTCAAGATTTCGTCAATCTCATTGAGCATCATTAAGTAGTAATCAGCAGGCAGTTCTTTACAGTTTTCACATTCGCAAACATTGTTTGACCAGTCTGCAAGCCAGAAATGAAGAATATCAACATGGGAGTTGTTCTTAATATAATTAACAGCACAGTCAACCATAATTCTGCGCACCTTTGGATTTGAATAGCAAAGCTGAGTATTAATTGGAATATCTCTCCAGAATCTGCGGATTCCGTCAAGAAGAGGGAGATATTCTTTGGTTTCCTCAGGGATTTCTTCAGGCTTAACACATGACCAACCATCACTGACAAAACCAAGTGGTTCTGCGGTCCAGCCGTGGCCAACCTTATGATAAACAAGTCCTCGTTTTGCAACCTCTGCTTCAACTTCTCTTGTTATTGCGTCAACATCTGCGCGGGAAACATTTTCGTCCTCGAAAAATTCAGGGCAGGTTCTGTGCCCATACCAGTTGTCAAAGAAATAATAAGGTCTGAAAAACTGGATGAAATATCCGCTCATTCCTGCTCTTGGAATCCATTTGAGCATTTCGAGAACATGCTCATAGGAAACAGCACCTTCAATACAGATTGCTCTGTGCCTGTATGATGCTTTTTCCTGAACAAAAGCATCAAGTCCTTT
>JAFQRU010000083.1 GCA_017409915.1 Clostridia bacterium | reverse complement strand
CAGATGAAGCCTACGAAATGCTTCATATCCAGACTAAGCAAATTAAGGATGATATTCATCTTCAACTTATTTCTGACCGTGAAAATCTTGCAACTATGGCTAACTTTGCCGCTAAGCTCCATAATGACGGCGAAGGCTATGGCCTTATGTTTGAGTCCTTCAAGCCTATTGGCCTTATTGAAAATATAGGCATTTTAAATCCTGACAATACTTTTTATACAAAAGCAGGAGTTACAAAGCTGAACGGCAGCCTTTCCTTTGAAGAAGAGGTTAAAAAAGCCCCTTATGTAAGCGGCAGAGTTAAAGACCTTACCAGAGATAATTATGAACTCATAAGAAGTGCTGTCCCGATTAAATCCGGTGACAAGGTTATCGGTATTTTATACGGCGTTATCAAGCTTGAAGTTATTAACGAAAGATATAACAATATGGCAAAGGAACTGGACGCTCAGCTCTTCGTTTATGATAAGGAAACGGGAAAACTCGTTGTGGATACCGTCCACGAAACTCCCGGCAATATATCTTTCCTAAAAGACCGCCAGTTCAATCCCGGTTTCTCATATGATCAAATGATGAAAAACGATAAGGGCTATACTTCTTTCATTTCTGCCTTTACTGGCGAAGACCTTTATGTCCATTATTCACTCATTGACGATATTGGCTGGACGATTACTCTGGCAAGATATGAAAATCAGGTGTTCGCGGCAACCCACAATGTATCCCGAATCCTGACCGTTTCATTACTACTGATAATCCTTATTATTATCTTATATCTGCTTATAATAAGAATAAATGAAAAGCGCATAAATAATGTTACCGCCTGTGCATCCGATGTGAGAAAAACTCTTCTTGAAATCAATCGCCAGGAAAATAACATTGCCGAAGCGCTTAAAACTATCTGCCTTTTCACCAAGGCTGACGCAACCATCTTCTTCGACACCGACGGGGAGGACTATAACTATATCCGTCCTGCCTTCGAAAAGAATGTATTTTTTAGCGATGACAGGAAATACTTTATGTCTGAGCTTTTCGGATATGCGGCAGACCTCAGAAACATAAGCAACGAATCTGTCGGCGTTATGTGTATCAAGCCTAATGAGTATTTAGAGAAGACAAATCCTGACTTTTTTAACTTCTTGAATAAATACAATTTAAAAGAAGTTGCGTTTGCCTTTGTTACAAACAATGCAAACCATATAACAATTCTTGGAGCTATAAACCCGAAAAAGGCTAAGGAAGCGAGTCTTCTTGCTGAGAATATTGCAGTTTGTTTCTCAATTGCTCTTTACAACAAAAAGCATCTTAGCAGGACAGAGCTTGCTGCAACAACAGACTCTCTTACAGGGGCTCTTAACAGAGTTGCTTACAAGAAAGATATAGATATGTTCAACAGCGATAAGCCTCTTGACTTCTCCTGTGTTTATATTGATGTTAATGAGCTTCATCTCCGAAATAACAAATATGGCCATGCGGCAGGGGATGAAATGCTTATTTATATTGCAAACACTTTGAAAGAAGTGTTCTATGGGCACAGCATTTACAGAATGGGTGGAGACGAGTTCCTTGTTTTCGTTAAGGGATCCGGCCCTGAGGTTGTTAAAAAGGGTATTGACCTTTTAATGAAACGCTTAGAGCCAAAAGACTATCATGTTGCCATTGGTATGTCTTACAGAACTCAGAATGTAAACACCGAGGAAATGGTTAAGGAAGCGGAAATCAGAATGTATGAAGCAAAGGCTCAGTATTATCAGAGCAAAGGCCATAAATCTACTCTTAAAGCTGATGACCAGAACTATGTTCATTCAAAGACCGGTATTTTGGAAATTGATACAATGCTTTCTATCCTCAAAGAGCATTATAACGGAATTTACCGCGTTTCCTTAAATACCAACAAAGCAAGAAGAATACTTATGCCAGCTTACCTTGGATATAGTGAACAGGAAGATAATTTCGCTGACCTTCTGACAAAGTATATAAACGATATAGTTCATCCTGATTTCCACAGAGCCATTATGAGCTTCTTAAATTATGATGCAATCAGAAGACAGCTTTTAGAGGGAACCATTCCGAAAATAACCTATAAAAAAATAAACGGTGAAACCGTTATCCTCAGCGTATATAACCTTAATGACACAAAAGACGGCGCTGATGAAACCCTCTGGGTTTTTGCAAAAGACTAAATTTGTTGACAAATGTAATTTAATGTGCTAAAATTATTAGTAATTGAATATTTGGCAAACCCGGCGAAAGCCGGCGACGCAAAGCTAAGAGGCTAAGGTTTCAGACTATGCTCGTCCAGCTGCAATTATACCAGGTCATTTATGGCCTTATATAGTTGCGGCTTTTTTATTTCTCAAAATTAAAAGTTTAAAGAAAAGAGGTGAAAAAGGAATGAAATCTTCGTGGCTTATTTTCTCAGTTTTTGTTATGCTCGCGATGGCTCTTGTCATTGCCGCTTTATCTCTCCATATCAGAAAAATGCGTAAGGAAAATATGGAAGATAAAATAACTGACGCAGAAACAGGCATGGGAAATCTGGAATTTTTTAAACACCATTTCAGATACACAATAAACGATACTTCAAGAAGCCTTTATCACCTTGCATATATCATCTTAGATATCAGTTATCTTCGTTCCTATCACAAAGACATCACATATGGGGATGTCTTAAAGCATACAGCTTTGGTTTTGACCGAGCATGCAGAGGAAGGAGAAATCTCTGCAAGAATTACAGAAAACAGCTTCGCTTTTGCATTTAAGGCTGTTACTCAGGATTATGCAAAAAGACGCCTTGAAGACATTATGAACAGGCTCAACAGTATTGAAGAGACAAAAAAGATAAACAGCAACCTCGTTTTCCATTGTGCTGTTTATCCGCTTGTTGGTACTGACCGGAACCCGGAAATCCTGCTATTTAACCTGAGAAAAAATTGCAACAAAATTCTCGGAACGGAAAAACAGATTGTTTATTGCGACATTCATTCTATGAACAAAACCGAGGAAGATAAGAAAAATACAGAAAACATTTTAAATGGCCTGAAAAACAATGAGTTTAAAATGTATCTCCAACCTGTAATTGATAACAAAACTAAGAAGGTTGCTTCCTGCGAGGCTCTTTCAAGGTGGGACAGAGGCAAAAAAGGGATTGTTGGTCCGGGAGATTATCTCCCTGCTATGGAAGCCTCCGGTATTATAGGAAGACACGACTTTTATATGTTTTCTCTCGCCTGCCGCCAGCTTGAAAAATGGAAGGATACAAACTATAAGGACATTTCAATTTCCTGCAACTTTACCCGACTGACTCTTTCCGAAGAAAATTTCACTCAAAGACTTGAAGAGATTGCAATAAACTATAACTTTGACCGAAAGAAATTAGCTATTGAAATAACCGAAGACGCTATTGAAAAAGACAGAGACATTGCAACAGAAAATGTCCGCAAATGCAAGGAGCTTGGCTTCCTTGTTTATCTTGACGATTTAGGAAGCGGATACACCTCTCTTGCAAACCTCTGCGACTATCCTATCGATATTGTTAAAATCGACAGAGATATTCTTCTTAAAACTGACACCCCGCGTGGCAAGGATTTATTCAGCGGTATCATAGCCCTCTCCCACAACCTTAATATGAAGGTTATCTGCGAAGGAGTTGAAACCGAAGAACAAAACGCTCTTGTTTGCGCTTCTGCTTGTGACTTTATCCAGGGTTGGTATTACTCAAAGCCCTGCCCGCCGGAAAAAGTCGAAACGCTTATAGATAATAACTTTAAATAAAAAAATCGGCCCGATGTGCCGATTTTTTTGTTCCCCATTTTCACTATTTTACGGTAAGCGGTGACCTGCTGCTTTATAGATGTCATACCACTCCTGACGAGTAAGGGTTATATCCGCGCCACCGCAGATTTCCCTCAAATGCTCAGGATTCATTGTTCCCACAATGACTTGCATATTTGCAGGGTGACGAAGTATCCACGCCGTTGCAACCCCCGTTTTTGTTATGCCGTATTCTTCTGCAATTTCACCGAGTTTTTCGTTAAGCTCAGGAAACTTTTCGCTATCAACGAATGTCCCCTCGAAAAATCCATACTGGAAAGGAGACCAGGCCTGAATTGTCATATTTTTAAGCCGGCTGTATTCCAGTAAAAATCCATCGTGCATTTCCGATTCCGCGTTCTTCATATTTACATTCATTCCCGAAGTTACCATTCCTGCCTCCGTTACAGAAAATTGAAGCTGGTTTATGATAAGAGGCTGTTTTACAGCAGTTTTTAAAAGTTCTATCTGCATCATATTATGGTTTGAGACGCCAAAATGCTTTACCTTTCCCTCTCTCTCCAATTTATCAAAAGCCTCTGCAACCTCCTCAGGTTCCATAAGAGTATCGGGCCTGTGGAGAAGAAGTGCATCAACATAATCACCCCCGAGTCTTAAAAGACTTCCCTCAACTGCCTCTATTATATGTTCCTTTGAAAAATTATATTTCCCATAGTTAATCCCGCATTTGGTTTGGATTTTGATTTTATCACGAAGAGATTTGTTTCTCTTTAAAAACTCCCCGAATAGCCTTTCGCATTCTCCTCCGCCATAAATGTCCGCGTGGTCAAAAAAATCAATTCCGCAATCCAGAGCAGTATCCATAATTGCGTCAATCTGTCTTTCATCAAGGCCATTCATTCTCATACACCCAAGAGATACCGCTGATGCCGAAAAAGTTTTGCCGATTTCAATATTTTTCATTTTCCTTCCCCCTTGTTTTCATTATACCTCGAAACCTTTTAAATTTCAAGATTTCGTTTTTCTATAAAAAAAGTCCTGGCTAACGGCGGTGCTCCTTAGGGATTAACCGCCCAAAAATCACAATTTTGGCAGATAACCGCAGAAAAAATTCTCACAATCCGTCAAGGATT